>RZZR01000013.1 GCA_009929795.1 Deltaproteobacteria bacterium
GTTATGAAATTGCCCAGGGACTAGGACATCTTCTCGGAATTGACCTGAACGAAACCATTGTGAACCCAGAACCGGACGAACTCGCCGCCAAAAGCGGCCTCGCTCTGGGCCCGTTCGTTCTCGTGGTGGGGAAAGGACAGATCCTGACCGCCGCCGTGGATGTCAAATGGCAGGCCAAGATATTTTTCACTCATGGCCGAGCACTCCAGATGCCACCCAGGCCGGCCCTGTCCCCATGGGCTTTCCCAAACGGGCTCGCCCGGCTTGGCCGACTTCCAGAGGGCGAAATCCAGGGGGTCCTCCTTGTCTTCGCCGGGCTGAATCCTGGCTCCGGACTGGAGTTCCTCCACGTTGCGGCCCGAAAGCGCACCATACGGACCATAGGAACGAACCCGAAAATACACGTCGCCATCCGGCGTCGCATAGGCGTGGCCCTTGTCCAGCAGGCGCTCGACAACGGCGATCATCTCCTGGATATGTTCGGTGGCCTTGGGCTCGACCTCGGGCCGGGCAATGCCCAAACGGTCCATGTCCTCGTAGAAGGCCTGAATGAAACGCTCCGAGATCTGGCTCTCGCTGGTCCCTTCGGCCTTGGCCTTGTTGATGATCTTGTCGTCCACGTCGGTGAAGTTGCGGACAAAGACCATGCCGTATCCGAGGTGACAGAGGTACCGGTACAAAACGTCGAAGACCACGGCCGACCTGGCATGGCCGATGTGACAAAAATCGTAGGCCGTTATCCCGCAGACATACATGCGCACTGTGTTGTCGAGCATGGGGCGGAATTCCTGTTTTTCTCGAGCTATGGAGTTGTAAAGCTGCATGATTCGGTGTCACCTTCGGGTAGAGGTTGCAAGGACGTCCCCGGGGCAATGACCGGCGCAGTTCCGGTGACCACGACCAAGGCCTTGATCCCCTGCTTGGCGCCGGTGAAGCCGAGGCCTTCCTCGGTTGTGGCTTTGATGTTCACCCGGGTTCTGGGCAGTCCGAGCAGATTGGCCACGTTTGCTCTGATGGTTTCGGCGTGGGGGGCAATTTTGGGCACCTGGGTCACGACCGTGCAGTCGGCGTGGGTCAGGACCAGACCGGCCCTCCGGGCCATGACCATGACCCGATCCAGGAACACGGCACTGGACATGCCAGCCAGAGCCGGGTCCGAATCGGGGAAATGGGTGCCAATGTCTCCAGCGCCCAAGCATCCGAGGATGGCGTCGGTCAGGGCGTGCAAAAGGACGTCGCCGTCGGAGTGAGCGAAGACCCGATGATCGCCGGGGATGGGTACTCCACCCAAAACCAAAGGTCTGTCGCCCCCGAAACGGTGAACGTCGTAACCAAGCCCTGTACAGGGAGTGCGGGTAGGAGGCGGATCTTCGGCCTTGAGCATAAGCAGGTCCTCGGGATGCGTGAGCTTGCGGTTTGCGGCCTCGCCGGGGACCACGACCACATCAAGGCCCAAGGCCTCGATCATGGCCGCGTCGTCCGTCACGGTCTGTTCCGGATTCCGGTCATGGGCGTCTTGAAGTTCCTTCCGACGAAAGGCCTGGGGGGTCTGAACCAGAACCAGGGAGTCCCGGTCCAGGGTTCTGGATACCACTCCGGATCCGACCTCCTTGACCGTGTCCGACGGAACCAGCCCGGGGATGGCCGCCACGGACCCATGGTCGATGGCTTCGAGGAGGGCGGCCGTCAGGATCGGGGTAAAAAATGGGCGGGCTGCATCGTGGACGATCACGACCTCGCAAATCCCGGGGAGGGCATTAAGACCGTGGCTAACCGAATCCTGACGCCGAGAGCCTCCGGGAACGATGCGAATCTCCAGACCAAGCCGCTCGGCAGCATGAAGGTCCAAGGTTTTTTTCCGCCAGGCCTCGAGCCCTTCCGCAGGAAAAACCAGAACCACGCCCTCCATCCTGGCCGTCCGGGAAAAAGTCCGGACGCTATGCCAGAAGAGCGGAACGCCTTGGTGATCAAGGAACTGCTTGGGTCCGACTGAGGGCTGTCCCATCCTGGTCCCGGCTCCGGCCGCAAGGACCAATGCCCAGACATGGCGGATCAACGGAAGTTCCGTTCGGCTACTGTCGTTGTGGTCGAGCGTCATCATGACAAAAAACGGGAGGCGGACGATAAGCCGGGTTCTGTTCCCGTTGCCGGGCGGCTGTCATTCATCTGGGACGGACATTGCTGCCCGCCTCGAGCGACCTACCCGAGGGCATTGGCCGGGCCGGCCGTGGCACCCTCCTATTTGGTCTTGCTCCGGACGGGGTTTGCCGAGCTTGCCGCGTCGCCGCGGCAACTGGTGGGCTCTTACCCCACCGTTTCACCCTTACCCCGGACGAACCGGGGCGGTTTGCTTTCTGTGGCACTTTCCCAGGGTCACCCCTGCTGGGCGTTACCCAGCGCCCTGCCCTCTGGAGCCCGGACTTTCCTCCACCGGACCAGCCGGCAGCGACAAGCCTGTCCTCCTCCCGTTCTCTCCAAATGGATTCGCTAGTCGGCCTCTTCAACGGCGGCCCGGGGCCGGCCGTCTTGATCACCGTCTTTGGAAGCCCTGAAATGATTATCCCAGTAGATGATTCGCTGGCAATTGGGACAGCTCAGAATCTGCTCGCCCTTCTGGATCTCGATAAATATCTGGGGGGGAATACGAATGTGGCACCCGTTGCAGATGGCATCGGTCACCGAAACGACGATTGGATTGTCGAGTCGGCCTCGAATGAACTCGAAACGGTCCATGATCGGATCGGGAATGCATTCGCAGGCCTTGGCCTTCTGCTTCCGGAGCTCGGCGAGACGTTTCTCCTTGGCCGCCATGTCGGCCTTAAGTCCGTCTTCCTGGGCATCGATCTCCGAACGAAGCTCAGCGATCCGCTCCGCCAGACCGGCGGCCTGCTCGTTCTGTTCGGCCAGTTCCTCCAGGAGACTGACCCGCTCCTCCTCCCTGATGCGATTCATCTTCTCCAAGGTGTCCATCTCGCGCATCATGGCGTGATATTCCTTGGTGTTCTCGACCATCATGAGCTTGTTCTTGCTCCGCTTAACCTTGGCCGAGTCCTCCTCGATCTCGTGTTCGATGCGGGATTTCTGCTCCTCGAGGAGGTTGATCCGCTCCCGAACCTGCCCCATTTGCCGCTCGAGCCCAACAAACTTGCCCTTGAGGCCTGCCAACTGCTCAGGCATGTCCCGCAGACTCTTTTCCAGCTCCTGCGCTTCGGTGTCCAGACGCTGCAGAAGGACCAACTGTTCGATCTGTTCGATGTAGAGACTCAATCCTCCACCTCCGTGCTGATTGGCGTCGTGCCGGTACTCCCGGCCAAGGCTTCCCGGCCGACAAAACGTAAAGGGTCGCTGCTGGGGATGAAAAAGACCCCAACTCCCCGGGCGGACAAACTTCCTGCCAAGTGTTCGCTCCAGACCCGCATCATGTGTTCCTCCACGGCATGATGCCCCAGATCGACGACCCACATGTCGGCCTCCATGGCTTGGTGATACTTGACGTCACCGGTCAGGAAAACATCCGCACCTGCCCTGCGGGCCAGTCCGATCATCGACCCTCCGGAACCAGGACAGCAGGCCACCCGGACGACCCTAATAGGCTCGGGACCGGCCTCGATCCATTCGTGACGGCCGAAGACTTGGGCCACCCGCTCCCGAAACGTTTCGGGGGACGACGTATCGGGCAGCGTGCCGACGAATCCGAAACCGTATTCCCGTCCCCGGTCCTCACCGGCCGGCTCCAGGACCTGAACTTCGGTCAGCCCAAAAGCGGTCGCTGGCCAACGCGCCGGTCCATCGGGACTGGCATCCAGGGACGTATGGGCGGCATAGAGCCAGAGTTCGGCCTTCAGACAGAGCGAAAGCACCCGGTGGTACTCATCGATTTTGTCCGGGAGACGGGGCTGCAAGGTCAATGGATGATGACACAGGAGCAGATCCGCCCCTCCGGCCAAGGCCTTGCTCACCGTTTTCGGACTCGGGTCCAAAGCTACGGCCAGGGACGAAATCTCCTGTCGGGGAGAGGCCACCTGCACCCCGCTTCGGTCCCATCCTGCCGCGTAGGCGGGGGGAGCCGTCTGTTCGATGGTCTTCAACAGCGAGGAGACAATCATCGTTTTCCTTGATTTGACTGTCGATAAAAAAAGGCGTTCCCTCACCTCACGAGCAGAGAACGCCATTACCGAGCCGTCTAGGCGAACCCGGACGTCCGGGACCATCGGTTTCTGGTGGGCCAACGAGGATTCGAACCTCGGACCATCCGGTTATGAGCCGGGGGCTCTACCAACTGAGCTATTGGCCCGTGAAGCAAGAGGGGAAGAATAGAGGCAGGAACTCGGTTCTGTCAACGGCAAGGCCGACCATGAAATCCACCAGAGAAAGCACCTATCCCTCGGCCGAGATCAGTCGCCCGGTGTGTTGCTCCACCACCATCGACGGATCGAAATCCTGGAGGTCGTAGATGCTCGGAACCCCGTTGGCGGTCACCCGCTCAATGGCATGCTTGATCTCCCGTTGCGAGGTCGAAGTCATGGACCGGCTGATCTTCGCCAACTGAACGATCGCATCCCACATCTGCATCCTGTCGACCATCTTCCACCTCCGGACTGCTCCTTCCAAGATTCCCTTGTTGAATTTGATTTCTAACATCGATCGTTTCCGAATTCAATCTCCGGATCTTTGAAAAATCCTTTGAATCTCGGGAAAGAGGAGATGAAAGGCCCTCAAAAAAACTGTGCCCGCCGCCGACCAGACGCTCCTTGTCCGCCTTGGGCAGGGCCTTGATCCTGGCCTCCATGCGCAGGGCCTCGGATCGCCCGAACGCTGCGAACCGGGCTACCACCTTGATCGGCCTTCGGCTCCGAAAGAATCTGGCCCCGCCCGGAAGCTCTCCCCGGTGCTGGGCCAGACGGCGATCGACATTGGTGGTGATCCCCGTGTACAGACTGCCGTCAGAGCACAGGATCATGTACACGGTCCAGGCATCGCTCATAGGCCTTCACCCGGTCTGATCGACGAGCCGTCCTTCCAATTCCACCACTTGAGGAGTTCCGGATCATGCTCTCGAGCCTCGGCGAAATACACGGCGCACCGAAAGGCATACAGAACGCAGCGGTCCATGTAGAGGCCCCGCAAGGCGATCAGGTCACGGTACATGGCTTCTGGATTGCCGCCTTTCAAGGCCTCCACGCTCTCGAAACCCAAGTCGATGAGGTCTCGGGCCATGGATGGCCCTATCCCCGGAATGCGCTGTAAATCCCGCATCATCTCGCTCCCGGCCGGATGCTTCCCCCTTGGCCGGGCCATCAGGCGTACATCTCCCGGCCGTCCATAAGCCGCAGCCATCCGCGAATGACCCGGTAGAGCATCCAGATGAAATTGATGAACAGGATCAGATACCCGATCAGGAGGAACCAGGTCACGGCCCCGATCACTCCCCAGAGCAGACCGAACCAGAAAGTTCGCAGCTGCCAGCGATAGTGGGATTCGAGCCATGTTCCCCGGACGTCACCGAGTTTCACATAATTGATGATCGCTCCGATGATCATTGGAATGCCGAAAAAGAACCAACCGGCCTGAAGAATGTAGACCACCAGGGATGCCGTGTACCCCGACCTCATCAACCCCGGCTCAAGACCGGAATCCTTTCCCTTCATGCCCATGATGCCCTCCCGTATCGCTTTGCCTGATCATCTCCATTCAGACAGGATGAAGCCCACCCCAATCCTGTTCACCGGGACGTTGTAGTCGATCAGGCTTTCCCCGTACCCGTTGAAATACTGGACGTAGCCCTTGAATTCTTCGTAAATGGGAAAAATCCAACCCAGCTCCACCCCGCCCTTGTTTCCATCCACCCGCAGATTGTTCCTCAGCATCAGGCTCAGGCCATGTCCCCGCCACCCGTAGTGGGCCTTGAGTTCCCCGTAGCCGAAGTACTTTTCCATATTTGGGTTGTCATCCCCCCGAGGATCGTCCGGAGAAGACTTCTCCCGCTCCGGAATCCGATACCAGGGCCGAAGGCTGATCCAGAAATCCTCCCGTTCGAAAACGAGTTCAGCGAAGATTCGATTCCAGCTCCGGGAAAGATCCTGGGCCCGACCGTTGGACTCGTGATTGATGCCGAAGGACACCGTGGAGAGCCGAAAGCCGGCCACGCGGCGGTCCGTGTCGAAACTCAGCCAGGCCTCCGGTTCGTGATTGGTCTCCCGGAAAGGGCTGGAGGCGTCCTTGTTGTAGGCCTGCCACCAGGATTCGTTTGTATAGGCGAGATAGATGTCCCCGTTGTCCCCGAACACGTCTCGGACCAGTCGGTACTTGAGACTGATCTGAAATTTGACCTCGGTCTTGTCGAAATCTTCCGATTCGACTCCGTAAGGCCTGTAATTGGGACTCGAGTTGTAGGCAAACGGAAGAATGTAGTTGGCCCTATGCGGTGTGAGCTGTGAACCCAAACTTTCGGTAAACCGCTCCAGCCAGGTGGTACTGACCACGATTGTCGAGTTGACCGGCAGATCGCGGACTGCAGCGAGGCCATCCTCGATCCCCTTGTCCGGTTCGAGGACCGCAGCAGGGGCCTCCTCCCCGAAGTCCAGACAAGCCAGGCATTGGGCCCGGATCTCGGCCACCGTGGCGTTGTCCGGGGCCGTCAGAACCTGCTCACGCATGCACTCTTCCAGGGACATGGACCACCCGCTTCCAAAGCCCAGCATGCCCAAGGCCAGGACGGCCATTATCAGGCAGAAAGGAATCGGCACCCGCGGTTGGCTCACCTTGGATTCGCCGCTCCTCGATTCCTTTTCCAGCCATCCGAACAGGTTTCGATCTTGAAGACCGCCCCCTCGATGTCCTGGTTGGGGCCAAACATCGGGTTGCCGACGATATCGAGGCAGATGCCATGGCCATCACGGTCGGAAATCCAATGTCGGTACTCCACGGAACGCTTTTCCCGGAAAATGATGGAAAAGGGAAGGTCCTCCGTGGAAATGGGTCGGCCCTCGTCGTCACAAATGCTGAACCGCTTGTCGTCAAACCGAAAACGGCCTGCCTCATCCCGCTCCAGATCAAGCAATACCCGGGCGGCTTCGTTGGCGAAGACGATTTCTCCCTTGGCGTCGACCATGGTGGTGGCCACCGGAGAATTGCCAAAAACCCTGAGCAGAAGCTCATGCTCGCGCTTGAACGCCTCTTCGGCCTCCATGATTCTGGTGATATCCGTTAGGGTGACAACCACCCCCTTGTCGGCATTCAAACTCGAGACATAAGGATAGACACCGATAAGGACCCAAGAACCGTCCGCACACCGGACCTCAAGTTGTTCCTCCTTGCGGATCGACACGACCCGGCGAAGCAAGGCATCAAGATCCAAATCCTTGAGTCGGTGAGAGAGATGGGTCAGGGGACGGCCAACGTCACTTCGGATGATGCTGAAATACCTGCCCACAGGGGCCGTGAATTTGCGGATCCGAAATTCGTCGTCCAAGAAAACAGTCCCACTGCTGGCCGTAGACATGAGATTTTCCATATCGTCGTTCAGCAGGGTCAATTCCTGAATCTTAAGCTGATACTCGGAATTGACCGTCAAAAGCTCCTCGTTCACCGACTGCAATTCCTCGTTGGTGCTCTGCAATTCCTCGTTGGAGGCTAGAAGTTCCTCGTTGGTGGCCTGAAGCTCCTCGTTGGAAGTTTCCAGTTCCTCGATAGTCGCCTGGAGATTCTCCCTGGTATACTGAAGGTCGCGTTCCAAATCTTCGATCCGGACCCGGACGGCCTCGTCCAGCTTGAGCTTGCCCACCCCGGGTTTGGAGTCCACCCTGCCAGGTTCGAAGCGGACCACGAAATATTGCTCTCCAGACCGGGTCCGAATGGGAAATACGGCAAAGGACACGGTGTCATCGGGTGAATCATCGCTGACGACGATGTTTTCTATTCTCGCCGGGACCTGTTCCTTGGCCGCCTTGTGCAGCGTCGAAGCCAGCATGGTGCCGACGCCTCCGCGAACCAGCTTGGACACGTCCAGGTTGATCCGTCCCGACGCCAGCTTGAGGTACCGATCCACGTCCCCAAAGACGTGGACCACCCTTCGTTCTCCATTTAGAAGAACCGCCGGCTGCATACCAATCTCCGTGGCCTGCTCGTAGGCGTCATCCAGGTCGTCGGAAAACGGCCTGGACTTGCTCGCGGCAATAATCGGCTCCGGCAGCCTGTTTGTTTTCTCCACGCTCCGAGGGTCAACCACGAAACGGCGAGAGGCCCCAGGATTTGACTGGCCGCCGCGGTAGCGAAAAATCTTGAGCTTGTGGCCCAGAGGGGTGAAGAACGACCCGTACTCGCCCACAGACTCGCTCGATCCCAGAAACAAATGGCCCCCGGGAGTCAAAGAAAAAAGGAAATTGGACAGGATCTGCTTCTGGAGAACCGGCTGGAGATAAATGAGCATATTGCGGCAGCTGATCAGATCGATCTTGGGAAAAGGCGGATTCTTGACGATGTTGTGGTAGGCAAAAATGACCTTCTTTCTAATCTGTGGCTGCACCTGGTAACTATCCCCCTTCTTGTAAAAAAATCGACCGAGACGCCTCATGGAGGCATCGGCCACGATGCTTAGAGGATAGATTCCTGTCGAGGCCGTGGACAGGGCCTCCCGGTCGATATCCGTTGCGAAGATCTTAATCTCATTCAAGAATCCGTGCTCTTCGCAGAATTCGTGAAAGAGGATTGCCAGGCTGTAGGCCTCCTCGCCCGTGGAGCATCCGGCCGACCAGACCCGAATGGACTCGTTGGAATTCTTGGCGTTGAAAATTTCAGGCAACACCGAGGTCTTGATGAGTTCATAGGCATCGGGGTCACGAAAGAATCGGGTCACCCCGATGAGTACCTCCCGGTATAGGATAGAAATCTCCTCGGGATGGCCCTCGAGATGACGGGCATACTCGTCCATGGTCTCGGACTGGATGATGCCCATTCGCCGCTCGATCCGGCGAAGAATGGTGTTCTCCTTGTAAAAGGAAAAATCCATGCCCGTCTTAACCTTCACCAGAGCCAAAATCTTGGCCAAACTTTCTGCGGGCCGTTCCGGCCTGTCCCGTCTGCTCTCATAAATCCGTTGATTACCACTGATGTACTGCTCCAGGGCCGCAGGCATGTCCTTGGGCGGCATGATGAAATCCACGATACCCGTGGCGATGGCATTCTTGGGCATGCCGTCAAACCCAGCCGAGGCCTCGTCCTGGACCATGACCATGCCTCCGTGTTCCTTGATGGCCCGCACGCCCCGGGTGCCGTCGCTGCCGGTCCCGGACAGGACGATTCCCACGGCCCGCTCCTGCTGGTCCTCGGCCAGGGAGCAGAAGAAGATGTCGATGGGCAGGTTGAAGGGCGTCTCCTGTGGGGCCAGGAACAGACGGCCGTGAAAGATGGTCAGGTTGTTCTTGGGTGGAAGCAGATACACGTGGCCTGGAATCAGTGCCACTCCGTCCTCGATGTGCACCACAGGCATCACCGTGTGTCTGGCCAGAAGCTCGGGCATCAGGCTTTTGTAATCAGGCGACAAATGCTGAACGACCACAAAGGCTGCCGCATCCGCCGGCCGGGTATGTTCGAAGAACTCGCGCAGGGCCTCCAGACCACCGGCCGATGCCCCGATCCCGACCACGAAGAAGGACCTCCCTTCCTTGTGCTCCCGGGCTGACTGTTCCGTCCCGTCCTCCGCCAACGCCGTCGCCCTCTCGTCGGCCATCATGATTGCCGTTCTCCGTCTTCCACCGCCGCAGGAAGACAGACCTCGACGTGGGTTCTGCCGGACACAGCCGCCCCGAGGGCTATGGCCCCGCCATGGGTCTGGGTTGCCAGCCGGGCCATGTAGGTCCCGAGCCCGATGCCCTTGGCTTTTCCCTCGGTGACGTACTTGTCGAAAAATCTGGACCGGACCGAAGCGGGCACTTCACCGGCGTTGTCGACGATGACCACCAGCCCGCTTTCCTCTCCGTTCTTCAGACGGACAAGGACGTCCCCCTTGGCCAAGACGGCAGCCTCGGCTGCGTTCAGCATCAGATTATAAAAAAGAGACCGGCACAGAAGCTCCTCGCCCATGATCCGGCCGGACACGTCCGGGCCGGGCTCCTCGACGACCATTGACAGATTCCGCAGGGCCGGACGGGCCAGAATCTCATCCCGAATCCCGGCAAGAAGAGGCATGATGGACAGAGGCTTCGGCTGAAAGTCGTACACTCCCTGCTCAATCTTATAAAGGTCAAAACTGAAGTTGATCATGTGCAGCATGTTCATGGCCGCATTCTTGATCATCTTCAGATACTTGAGCTGGGTATCGTTCAACGGGCCTTCATCGGCCACGAAGTCCGGAAGGTGGATGAGGCCCTGCAAGGGAGAACGCAAATCGTGACGCATCATTCTGTCAACGTCATCCTTGAGGCGCTCGGCCTCTTTCCGAAGGGTGATGTCTGTGACAAACGTGGCCTTCTTGGGCCGCCCGTCCAGACCCTCGATCCGGGCCGCGTCGGCCTGGATATAAAACTCCCTGCCGCTCCGATCCTTGACCGGCCACTCTCCCTGGACCTCTTTCTCACCGGCGATGAACCTGTCGTGCAGGCTCTGCATTTCCGTCTTATGGGCCTCGGGCACGACCATGGTAAAGGATCTGCCCAGGAAATCTTTGGGCTCGTACCCGTAGATCCGGCAATACGAGGCGTTAACGAATTCAAAAATCCCGAACTCGTCGGTGATGCAGATACCCGAATGGGACCCTTCTACAATATCCCGGAGCATGTTTTCGTTTCTTTTTAACCTGATCAAAGCCTCCCGCCAGGCGGTCACGTCCGCCACGGCCACCTGACACCGGGATGATTCGCCTTCGCCACCGGGAAGGGGCTTGCCTGTCAGTTCGGCACGGAACCGTCCTTTGGTATTAAAAAATTCGACCTCCTCCTTTCTTGTTGAGCTTTCGGAAAAAAGCTCTCCGAGCCAAGCGAAAAAACGGCCATGATGGCTCGAAACCAGATAGATGATCAAAGGCTTGCCCGTCAGGTAGCGCTTGTCTCGTCCCAGGAAACTGGAAAACGCGTCGTTACATTCGACGATGACCCCATGAGCATCAAGGGTCACAAAACCCACCGGCGACAGCTCGTAAAGATTCTGGTATTTGCGGTAGGCCCGCTCCAGATCTTTGTGGGTCGCGGCCAGCTCCTCGTTCTGGGATCTGAGTTCCTCCTGATGAACGTTGAGATTGCCGGTCACCGACTGCATCTCGGCCTCGAGTTGACGCCAGCGCAGCTCGCGATCGCGAAGCAGGGCGTTTTCAGCCCGCAACAATTCGAGTTCCTCGATGATTTTGTCGTCCTGGTTCATGCCGACCTCCTTGATCATCACCTAAGCCCCTGTCCTATTTCAGGCATGAAGAATCGGTCATTTCAATTAAAAAAGCAAGGAGTTGCCCGCTTCGCTTCCACCCGGAATCCAGCCGAAAAACAAACGGCGAACCCGAGAGCCCGCCGTTGTAGAAAAAACGGTCACCGGAAGATCAAATCTTGGGACACCCCTTGAGTGCCTCCTGGATGCATTCATCCGGCAGCTCAAAATTGGTCAGCCTGCCGGACAAAAAGGCATCGTAGGAGGACAGGTCCAAAAGTCCGTGGCCCGAGTAGAGGAACACGATATTCGATCCGGGCTCGGCCTCTTTGGCCACCTCCATGGCCGCCTTAATGGCGTGGGAGGTCTCAGGGGCCGGCAGAAACCCTTCGGTCTGCAGGAAGAGCTTGGCCGCCTCAAAGCATTCTGTCTGGAAATAGGCCCGGGCCTGGATCAGGCCTTCGGCCATCAAATTACAGACAATGGGCGCGTCTCCATGGTAGCGTAGCCCTCCTGCGTGGATCGGGGCCGGCATGAAATCGTGCCCCAGGGTGTGCATCTTGAGCAGCGGGGTCAGCTTGGCCACGTCGCCGTAATCGTAGCGGTAGCTACCCTTGGTCAGGGTCGGACAGGCCTTTGGCTCGGCGGCCACGAAGGTGATTTTTTCCCCGGCCAGCTTCCGGGGCATGAACGGGGCCACGAACCCTCCGAAATTGCTCCCCCCCCCGACACAGCCGACCAGATAATCGGGATGCTCACCGATCTTCTTCATCTGCATCTGGGTTTCCAGGCCAGTGATGGTCTGGTGGAGTATGACATGGTTGAGGACACTGCCCAGGGCGTATTTGGTGTCATCATGGGTGGCCGCATCCTCCACGGCCTCGGAGATGGCCAGACCGAGGCTTCCCTTGCACTCGGGATCGCGCTCCAGCATGGCCCGGCCGGTTCTAGTCTCCGGTGACGGGGATGGAAAAATCTGCCCACCGTAGGCGTTGATCAGGATCTTCCGGTAGGGCTTCATGTCGTAGCTGACCCGCACCATGTACACCGTGCACTGCAACCCGAACATGGCCGTAGCGAACGACAGAGCCGTTCCCCATTGCCCGGCCCCAGTCTCCGTAGCCAGCCGCTTCACTCCGTCCAACTTGTTGTAATAGGCTTGGGGGACGGCCGTGTTCGGCTTGTGGGACCCGGCCGGAGACACGGATTCGTTCTTGTAGAAGATCCGGCACTTGGTCCCGATGGCCTTTTCGAGATTTCTGGCCCGAACCAAAGGCGTGGGCCGATAGAGACGATAGACGTCCAGGACCGGCTGAGGAATGTCGATGTGACGCTCCGGGCTCATCTCCTGCTCGATAACCCCCGAGGGAAAGATGACCGACAATTGCTCCGGGGTCACCGGCTTCTTGGTCTCCGGGTCCAGGGGTGGGGCCATGGGCGTGGGCAGGTCAGGCAGAATGTTGTACCAGGCTCTGGGCATTTCCGACTGGGAAAGATCTATGCGATCGTCCACGACAATACCTCCTTGCAAAAAAGTTGGGGGCTCAGGCTTTCGGCCCGGCCCCCATCGCCCCGGAATGAAATCCCGGAAACAAACGGACCGCGACCAAAGCCGCGGCCCGTTGTTCAGTTCCTTACGCCGGCGGCTTCGATCTATGCCACCAGCACCACCAATATGCATTCCGTACCGTGTTCATGAAAAAAAAATCGACCTTTTCTTCGAACTTGTCAAGAACGCGGCCGACAAAAAATTGGCTATGACTTCCTCCACAAAACGCATAAAATCCGAATTCTGCAGCTACTTAAACTGCAAGGTCTCATTTTCTTTGAGCGTGAAGGGAATTTTCTTCGATCGAATATCCAGGAGATAGTCACCAGGAGGCAAGGGCATATAGCTCCGGGTTGCGCTGATGTCGCCAACTTTCTTTCCCTGAAGGTCCAAAATTTTATAGCCTCTGATGTCGAGGCCTGAGGCCTGGATGACGCCGGGATTGAGAATCAGTGTTTCTCCCTCCTCAAGATCTACCGGCCAGACAGCCTCGCCAAAAAGGACATGATAGCGCCCAGGCAAGATCGCCACTTTTGAGGTACTGGAACTGATTGAAGCGTGGACCTCACCTGTCTCCGGGTCGATGACCTTGTGACCGTTTACAATGGAGTTGGTCACACCCAGATGTGCAGGGCGTAAGATCGTAGTTTCGCCGGAAACGACTTCAATAGAACTCCAGACATTCTTGCCGAAGGTCGCGCTGTAGATGCCCGCAGGCAGTTGAAGCGAAGATGTGACGGGACTGATACTTCCGACGATCTCGCCACTTTCGGCGTTCGTGACCTTGTGCCCCTTCAAATCAGGGCCTTCAATGACCAGCCGGCCAAGAACTTTTTGCGGAAGTTCAACGATCGTTGTCGCTGTCGGAGGCAATTGTGCCACGGCCCTGGTTAGAACTGTCACCAGTTCCGAGGCCGTGTTCGCCGAAAAATATATGCCCCCGGTTACCCTCGCTATGCACTGCAACTGAGATCTTCCGAACGCGTCAATATCGAACCCGACCGTGTGGATGACGAGGCTCGCATCGTTATCCTTCAAAGCTTTGGCCAACGCGCAGGGGTCGGCCTGGCAATTCTCTCCCCCGTCGCTTATCAGTATAATAACCCGTTCCCCTGGCGCCCTTCCAAAAAAATCTTCCGCGCTTCGTGTCAAGGAAAAGCTAATAGGCGTGTATCCCCTCGGGGTGATGTCTCGCGCTGAAGAAACTATGGTATCCCGATTCTCCGGTGCCTTTCCAAATGGAACAAGCAGTTGACTGTCCTGGCAATCCCGTTTTTTGGTTTCAGATTTTGCCCCGAAAACACGAAAGGCCAAGGAAACATCTTGTGGCAAGCTGGATACAACACTTTCCAGGGCATTCTTGGCGGCCTCAATCCTGGTTTGACCATCCGGAAGAGCTCCCCACATGCTTCCTGAACAGTCCAATACAATCTGGACATCTCTGGCAATAACGTTTTGAATAGTCGCAAAAACAAACATAGTCATGAAAAATAATAACCTAAATCGAAAATCTTTCATCGCATCCTCCTTGGCATACTTGAGGCCGATTCTATGTGCACCGCCGAGTTTTCCGGAAAGGAGAAACAATATTCAGCGTTTGATCCTTCTAACCGGAAGAATTGTGATTCTGGCCATGGGTTCAAGCGGAAAGACCGCGCCGTTTCGAACGTCGGCCACCCAGTGATGCCTGTGGCTCCTCCTATCCGACGTCCAGACCCACGGGGCCGCATGGGGCAGCCAGTCCGGAACGCAGGAGGTTCGAGGAAAGACCGGGGTCTGAAGGATTGTGGCCATCTCGTCCACCGTGGGCAACCGCCAGGCTCTTCCGCCGTCTTTGGGTAGCCCGGCCAGAACCTCGGCGGCCTCGGCCATGTTCATCGGATACCCCGGGCCGTGAAGGCTCCACTCCAGACCGGTGCGCGCGTCGAGCATGCCGTGTTCCGTGGACTGAAAAACGCTCGATCCGGAATTTGTCGCCCGCAAGAGATCGTCCAGGCCGATAAAATTCGGAAGATTCCGGACGCCGGTCCGTATCGGATCGCTCCTTGGCCGAATAACCCGAATCGGCTTGATTTCAGCCTCGTCCAGACGGCAAACAGCCTCGTGTTCCTTCAACCATCGCTTGAACAAATCATCCAAGGCCCCGGTCATTTCCTTGGCCGAAGCAAAACGACGGCCGGGAATCGGGTTCATCGCCCGCTTGAAAAACGCCGTCCATTTGGCATCCCAGCCGGCTTGTTCGTCAACGCGACCCGGCTCCGGGGGAAGATGGCCGCTCAAGAGCCGGTACAGGACCACGCCCACGGCGTAGAGATCGGCTGACGGGTTCACTCCGTTGGGATCCTCTTCCTGCTCCGGGGCCGCGTAATAGGCCGAACCCACCCGCATGGCCCGATGGGGGATCCATTCCCGGCCCCGGACCAAAGCCAGCCCCAAATCGATGAGTTTTACCCGGCCCGTGCCGGTGAGCATGAGATTGTGGGGTTTGACGTCGCGATGCACCATGCCGGCCCGGTGCATGCGGTCGAGCCCGGCCAGGGCCTGTCTGACGAAATCCATGGCCAGCCCGGGCTCCATGGGCCTGGTGGCCTCTTCCACTCTCCGGACCTCGCCAATGATCAGGCCCAAATTCACACTGCAATACTCCATGACCATGTAGGGGGTCCCCCTGTCATGACCAAGATCCCAGACCGAGGCGATGTTCTCGTGCTCCAATGAAGCCATGAGCCGGGCCTCATCCCTGAACCGCTCATTCAGAACATCCAGGCCAACAAGGGCCTCGTTCAGCTCACTGGGACGCAGCAATTTCAAGGCCATGACTTTGCCCAAAGCCTCGTGCTCCACGGTCAAAACCGTGGCCATGCCGCCTTGCCCCAACCGGCCCAGGACCCGATAGGGGCCGATGCGCACACTCATCGTGTCGCTTCCATCAATACAGCCTCTTGGCCGAAATCTCCGGAAATCCCTGCTCCCGAATGCGGGCCACGGTCCGCTCGATGTCGTAGGGCACGCAGCGGACTTCAACAGTCCGCCGTGTGTCGTCCCAGAGCACGTACTTGGCCCGGGGATCGCCGTCCCGGGGCTGGCCCACGCTGCCCACGTTGCAGACAAAAGCCTGCTCACCCACGGGATAAATCCCTTCCTGCACGGGCCGGCGGGCAACCACTCGGCCGTCCCAGGTCACCAGCTCAAGTTCGTGGGTATGGCCGACGAAATTGGCCTTTTCGTTCATCTTTGGGAATCGGCTGGCCAATTCGTCCGCATCCAGGGCGAAAAGATAGGTGCGGATCTCGTCAGGGGGAAAGCCATGGACCACCCGGCACCCATCCTGAACCAGAAACCGGGGCAATCCGGAGATATATTCCAGGGACGAGGCCGAGATGAGTTTTGCCGTCAGATCCACGGCCTTGCGGCTCTGGGGGTTGAACCAGCTCCGGGTCATGGGAAAGGCCACGCCCTGCTCATGGTTGCCCATGACGCAGGGGATGTCCCGCTCCCGGACGAGATTCAGGCACTCCTCGGGCTCGGGCCCGTACCCGACCACGTCCCCGGCGCAGAGGACATGATCCGGCACCTGAGCGTCGATGTCGGCCAACACGGCCTCCAGGGCGGCCAGATTGCCGTGGATGTCGGAGATGACGGCCAGGCGCATGGCATTTACACGTGGTTCATGAGGCCCAACTCAACGGGATGGGGCCGCAGATAGTATTGCTCGGACAGGTATTCCTGGCCGTACTTGCGCACATAGTGGTTGACCAGGGTCACGGGGACGATGAGGGGCTGAAGCCCCCGGGCGTAGAGGCTGACGATCTCGAGCATCTCCTGCTTCTCGTCGGCAGTGAGGATCTTTTTGAAATAGCCAAGGATATGCATGAGCACGTTCTGGTGCTTCCTGCGGGTTGTCTTGAAGCTCAGGGCCTTGAGAAGAAGGGGCAGATAGGCCTGTTCCAGATCGGCGACCGACAGGGAACCTGCCCGGGCCACGAGGCGACCCATTTCCCGGTAGGTGGGCTCGTGGTGGGCCATGATCAGGAGCTTGTGCCGGGTGTGGAAACGGACCAAACCGGCCGGGCCAAGATCGGAGGACAGCAAGTCCCTGAAGCGCTTGAGCACGAAGACTCGGGTGATGAAATTCTCCCGCAAGGCCGGATCGTTCAGGCGGCCCTCCTCCTCGGCCGGCACAAGCGGAAAGCGGTCCATGAACATGCGGGCCCAGATGCCCACGCCCTTCATGCTTGGAATGCCTTTCTCGCTGTAGACCTTGACCCGCTCCATGCCCGAGCTCGGCGATTTGCTCTTGAAAATGTACCCGCACAGACACAAAGGCGTGAGCTCTTCCAGACGGCCCTGTCCCCAGGCCTGCATGCGATCGGTGTGGTCCTCCCGGGTCTTGATGGTCCGCAGGCGGGGATGCTCCGGATCCCCTTCCAGACGCATGGCTTCCCGAGGCACGGGCAGGCCGCATTCCACCTCCGGGCACACGCCCACATAGTCGAAAAACTGACCCAGAGTGTCCCGCACGAAGCGGTCCAGCTTGTGGCCGCCGTCGTACCGAACGTTTTCGCCCAGCAGACAACGGCTGACTCCCATGGGAATTTTTTCCGTTCCGTCCATGCCTTTCTCCTTTCAGCCGCCGAAACGGCGAATATACGCATCCACGTCGAATTTTCGCCGACACCCGGCCTGACTCATATAGCGGACCGTACCGAAAATGGACCGCTCCTTCCATGGCCGATCGTGTAATCCGCCCATGGACCAGAGAACGCCCACGTACCCGTTGGGATCCCGGCCGTCGAGCTCAAAGCGATCGTTCAGGTCCACGGCCGTCTTCACGGCCTCTTCGGGCGTGGCCGTCCATTCCAGGATCTTCTTGGCCCAGTACATGCGAAGATAGCCGTGCATGACCCCGGTCTGGACCATCTGGCGCTGGGCCGCGTTCCACAGGGGGTCGTGGGTGACCGCCCGCTCCAGCTCGTCCCGGGAATAGAGGTACGGACGGGGGTCTCGCCGGTGCTTGTCCAAAGTGGCCCGGCCCCAGTCGGGTAGGCCAACCAAAGAGTCGTAGTCCCGGCAATGAAGGCAGAAATTGTCGCTCAGTTCCCGGCGGACAATGAGTTCCTCCAGAAAGGCCTCCCGGTCGGCGGACGGCACTCCCTTGCGCTCTGTAACCCGGCGGGCCACCTCCTGGGCCGAGATCTGGCCGAAATGGAGGAAGGGCGAAAGCCTGGATTGGCCATCCTTGTTGGGATCGTTCCGGTTCCGGTCGTACCCGGCCAGCCCCCGGGCCAGAAACTCCTCCAGACGCTCGGACCCGGAACCCGGACCGGGCCGGATCCCGGAAACAGGCTCCACTTCTCGCTCGCAGTCCAGACCGGCCAGCACGGCCTCGGCCGAAAAGGGATCTCCGGCCTCCATCGAGGCCTGAGTCTCGAGATTCGGAAACGGGGTCAGGAACTCGGCCGCCCGGCGATGAATCTTGGGCCTGATGGTCCGGGCCGCGTATTCTCGCTTGTCCGAGACCGCCCAGCACGGGATCACGTTGTGAGCGTCCACGCAAAAAACGGGGCTGGAAACCTGGCTCGTGACCTCGGCCTGCCAGGCCCGCTTCAGGCGAAGGGGATCGAAATCCGTGACCAGGGCCCCTGCTTGAACCCGGGTTACAAAGGCCGAGACCTCGGCTCCCGGTTCTCCACGCAAGAAGAAAAAAGGAATGTTCCGCTTGTCCAGAAGCTTGGCCGTCTCCTCCAGGCCCCTGAGCATGAAGTCGTAGGCCCTGAGCGTGGCCCGGGGAAAGGCCGATACCAGACAAAAGACCACAAATATTGGAGCCCCGGTCTTACGGGCCAGGTCCTGGGCCTGGATGAGAGCCCAATTGTGCTCGGCCCGCTGGTCCCGGCTCATCCAATAGACCACCGGCCCCGGGCCCTGGGCCGCCTCACGCAGAATTTGAATCCGTTCCGGGTGCACCCTCATGGGGCCTCAAGGACGATCTCGGTCACGGCCTGGAAACGTTCCACGAGCCGGATGGACTCCACGTCGAGACGCATGAGGGCCGTGGAGGCCAGGGCGATGAACTCGGCCAGCTCCGGATGTCGGTCAACGAACAAACGGCCAAGTTCAATACGCTCTTGCCCATCCTTCACTTCCACGGCCCGGGCCGCGAAGGTCAGGACCGGGGCCGAGAAATCGGGCTCCCGGCCAGACTTCGAACCGCCAATGAGCAGGGAGACCCACGGATTCTCGGCCATGTTCCGGTACTTGGTCGTCTCTCGAGGTGTGGCCAGAACGATGGTTTTCAGGTCGGCCGTGCAGGCAAAGGCCATGATATTGGTCAGGGGCCGGTCCCGGCCGCAGGTGGCCAGAACCCCGCTCCGTTCATTCTTCAGAATGGTTTCCAGACGTCGGAGCAATTCCTGATCCAGAACCCGTTTCTCCCTGGTGACCGTCAATTGCGGAGCGTGCATGTGGTCTCCTTTTGTTGGAACCGGACCGGGCCCTGCACGATCTTTGCCCCGGCCCGGCGGGCCAGACCGGTGAGCAGACCACGGAACAGGATCACGTGGACCGGGTGCAGGGAACGCCAGTAGATAATGCCCCAAAGCCCCCGGGGCAGGAACCGGGCCGAGAGCACGACCCGGGTCTGACGGGCCAAGACCGGTTCGAGCCGGAAATCGAGGATGGCCTCCCCGGGGAGGCGCATCTCGGCCAGAAGCTGAAGTCGCTGGTCTACATCGACGACGAGTACCCGCCAGAAATCCAGGGCGTCGCCCACTTGGACCTTGTCCGGGTGTCGTCGGCCTCGGCGCAGACCGATACCGCCGAGCATCCGATCGGCCAGGCCGCGCAGATTCCAGAGCCAGTCGGCAAAGTACCAGCCGTGCTCCCCACCGATGCCGGCCACGGCCGGCCAGACCTCGGCCGCGGGACGATCGAGCACGGCCGTGAAGGCCATCTCGAGTACCGTGCCCCCGGCGTAGGATACATCCCCGCAATCGACCCATTCCGGAGGTCGCAGATCCCCGGCGTCACTCCAGCAGGTTTCCACGGTCTGCTGGCGGACCCGGTCCAAAGCCCAGGCAATGGCTTCGGCCACGGTGACCAGAGGTGCGGGCACGGCCTCCCGGATGCGGTTGTCTTGGCAGACGACCTCGTTGCCAAGCCCCTGGGCCAAAGGTTTGGCTAGAGCCGCCGGAATCGGGGTGACCAGATGGATCCAATAGGAACTCAAGGTCGGAGTGAGCACGGGGACCGGGATGATCAGCCGTGGTTTGAGCCCGGCCGCCCGGGCGTAGATATCGAACATCTCTTTATAGGTGAGGATGTCAGGCCCGCCGATGTCATAGGTCTCCCCGGCCGTAGCCTCGTTCTCCAGGCAACCCGCCAAATAATCCAGAACATTGGAGATGGCTATGGGCTGGCATCTGGTATGGACCCAGATCGGGGTGATCATGACGGGCAGTCGGTCCACCAGATAGCGCATGATCTCGAAGGAAGCGCTCCCGGCTCCGAGGATCATGGCCGCCCGCAGCCAAGTCAGGGGAACCGGCCCTGAGCCCAAGATTTCGCCCACTTCCGTTCGTGACCGGAGGTGTTTGGACAATCCCTGGCCGACCGCACCCAGTCCGCCCAGATAGATGATCCGTTTGACCCCGGCTTGTTCGGCAGCGGCCCGGGCGTTTTCGGCCGCTTTTCGGTCCCGTTCGGCGTAATCGTGCCCACCCGGAGCCATAGAGTGGACAAGATAGAACACCGCGTCCATGTCGGCCATGGCCCGGTCCAGAGATTCTCGGTTTAGGGCGTCGGCAGCCGCGATTTCACACTCTTGATGCCCGGCCCAGGGTCGACAACCCAGCTTGGCCCTACTCCGGGCCGCGGCCCGCACGGTCCACCCGGCATCCAGAAGACGGGGAACAAGCCGACCACCCACGTACCCCGTGGCCCCCAGGACCAGGACACGGCCGCGAGAAAAAATATCGCTCATGATCGTTGATCTCCTTGGAATGATTCTACCGATGCAATGATGAATGCACAAGGCCACGCAGTCAGTCTCGTTGATCAATTCAAATCGGATGGGCCAAAGCTTTGGCTAGACGCGTTGTCGAACCTGGACTAGCCTGCTTGCCAAGGATCAAATTCTGATGCTTTCCAAAATTCTCCTCATTGCCTTGGCCGGAGCGGGCGGAACCCTGGCCCGCTACTGGCTCTCAGGCTTGGTTTATTCTGTTTTGGGCCGGGGTTTCCCGTGGGGAACGGCCGTGGTCAATGTTTTCGGCTCCTTTCTTTTCGGGCTCATCTGGATCCTGGCCGAAAACCGCATGGCCATCAACGCCGAAACGAGGACCATTCTCCTGGTCGGCTTCATGGGGGCGTTCACCACGTTCTCGACCTTCATCTTCGAATCCTCGGCTCTGATGACCGATCTTCAATGGGCCAGGCTGGCGGTCAACGTTGTCGGCCAGGTCCTGGTCGGCCTGGTGGCCCTGAGGCTTGGATTTTTTTTTGGCAGGATTCTGTAAATGGAGGGTTCCATGATCGACATCGAGACCATCCGCATCTTTGTCGGCGAAACCGCCAGGCACCAAGGCCTTCCGGTCTATGAACTCATTATCCGGGAGGCCCGTAAAAGAGGACTGGCTGGAGCAACGGTCTATCGCGGCGTCATGGGCTTTGGAGCCAACAGCCAAATCCATACGTCCAAAATCCTTCGCCTTTCCGAAGACCTGCCAATCGTTATCGAAATTGTTGATACCCCCGAACGGATTCAGGCTTTTTTGCCCCATCTCGAATCGATCCAGATCAAAGGAGCCTATTCAATCACTCCCGGAAAAGGCATGCTCCATCTCAAATGAGAATCGAGGCCGGAGCCGACTGTCTGACTCGATAGACTCTTGCCTTTTGTGGTCTTCAAGGGCAGAACCCGCCTCGTTCGACCAAAAACGCCTCTTTCCCGTGTCCAGAACCCCGCAACCCGACGAGGAATTTCCATGGCCTTGAGCATCGGCATCGTCGGACTGCCCAACGTGGGCAAGTCCACCCTCTTCAACGCCTTGACCCAGGCCCAGAACGCGGCCAGCGCCAACTATCCCTTCTGCACCATCGAGCCCAATCTGGCCGTGGTGCCCGTTCCGGACCACCGACTGGAGGCCCTGGCCAAGCTCGTCGATCCGGCCAAGATCACCCCGGCCACCGTGGATTTCATCGACATCGCCGGCCTGGTCAAAGGGGCCAGCCAGGGTGAGGGCTTGGGCAACAAGTTCCTGGCCAACATCCGCGACACCCAGGCCATTCTCCATGTGGTCCGGTGTTTCGACGATCCCGACGTCATTCATGTGGACGGCTCCGTGAACCCCATCCGGGACATCGAGGTCGTTGAGACCGAACTCATCCTGGCCGACGCCCAGACCCTGGAACGCCGCGTCGAGCGTATGGGCAAGCAGATCAAAGGGGACAAGTCCCTGCAGCCGATGCTCGATCTCGCCTCGGCCCTACTCGCCCGTCTCATGACCGGACAACCGGCCAGGGGCTTTTCGGATCTCGAAACCGACCACGGCCGGGCCTTTGTTGCCGAGACATCCCTTCTCACCCTCAAGCCGGTCATCTACTGCGCCAACGTGGACGATGCGTCCCTGGGCCAAGGCAATCAATACGTCGATCAGGTCCGCGAATTCGCGGCCTCCCGCGGCGAGGCCGTGGTCACCATCTCGGCCCGCATGGAAGAGGAATTGGTGGGGCTCGACCCCTCGGAACGGGCCGATTTTCTCGAATCCTTCGGCGTATCCGAAAGCGGCCTGGCCCAGATCATCCACACCGGCTACGCCACCCTGGGCCTTATCAGCTACTTTACGGCCGGGCCCAAGGAAGTTCGGGCCTGGACCATCCGCCGCGGCTGGAAGGCCCCCAAGGCGGCATCGGTCATTCATACCGATTTTGAAAAGGGATTCATTCGGGCTGAAATCGTCGGGTTCGACGACTACGTGGCCCAGGGCTCGGAATCGGCCTGCCGGGCGGCAGGCCTGCTTCGATCGGAAGG
Source organism: Deltaproteobacteria bacterium (assembly GCA_009929795.1). Taxonomy (NCBI): domain Bacteria; kingdom Pseudomonadati; phylum Myxococcota; class Myxococcia; species Deltaproteobacteria bacterium. Next base: position 22,932 of record RZZR01000013.1, read on the forward strand.
CAAGGAGTACGTGGTCAGGGACGGGGACGTCGTCCACTTTCTGTTCAACGTTTAGCCTCCCTTTTCCGGAACAATTCCTCGAGGATCGCCTCGGTCGCGGAATCCATGACAGGCCCATGCTCCATGCCCGTCAAGTGAAGGATGGCGTGGACCATGAGCCTGACCAGATGCTTATCGGGGTCCTGTCCATAAAGGACAGCCTCACGGCCCAGTGTTTCCACGCTCAGAACGATCTGACCCAGAGCGTCGTCTCCGTCTCCGGCCGGAAAGCTCAGGACGTTAGTCGGTCCGGGGCAGCCCATGAACTTCCAGTTGTATTCGGCCATCTCGGCATCGTCCACGCAGACCAGTTCCAATCCGGCCTCATAAAGACCCATGACGGCCATGATATCTCTTGTCACGCAACGCAATTCGTTTCTGGAAACCGGCAGCGACGGATCGATACGCGCCCCGCCTCGAACCACCGACAGGCCCGTCATTTTCCCCTCTCCCGCCGGGCCTGATCCCTGGCGGTCTCCCAACGATCGTAGGCCTGGACGATGCGGCCAACCAAAGGATGGCGGATAACGTCTTCGTCGCCGAACAAGGTCATGCCAATGCCCGGCACCCCGACCAGCACCTCCCGGGCCTGGATGAGGCCGGAATCGGTCCGCCCGGGAAGATCGATCTGGGTCACGTCGCCCGTGACCACGGCCCGGGAACCGAAACCCAGTCGGGTCAAAAACATCTTCATTTGCTCGGGGGTCGTGTTCTGGGCTTCATCCAGGATGATGAAAGCGTTGTTCAGCGTTCTTCCTCGCATGAAGGCCAGAGGAGCGATCTCAATGATGCCCGTGTCTCGCATTTCCTGGACCCTGGCGAAGTCCAGCATGTCATGCAGGGCATCGTACAGGGGGCGCAGGTAGGGGTTGACCTTCTCCACCAGATCCCCCGGCAAAAAGCCCAGTTTTTCCCCGGCCTCCACAGCCGGCCTGGTTAGGATGATCCGCTTGACCTGATGGGAGGTCAGGGCCGAAACGGCCAGGGCCACGGCCAGATATGTCTTGCCTGTGCCCGCCGGTCCGATGCCGAAGGTCAGGTCGTTGTGACGGATGGAATGAAGATATTCCCGCTGGTTCAAGGTCTTGGGAACGATGGTCTTGCGTGGCGACACCACAAAGACGTTGTTCCGGAAAAAGGCCTTGAGATTGGTGTTGGGTTCCCTGGACAGGATGCGCACTGCGCTGTCCACGTCCAGTTCGTGGACCCTGTATCCGGATTCGGCCAACTCGTAGAGTTGCTCGAGACATTTTTTTGCCAGGACCAGTCGTTCCTCCTCGGGGGACCGAAGGTAAAATTCGTTCCCTCGATGGTCGATGACCACGCCGGTCTTCTGAGAAAGCTGGCCGAGATTCTTGCCGTCCGGTCCAGACAAATCCTGAACCATGGTGCTGTCCTCGAACGTGACCGTGCATTCGACAACCTCGTGATGTTCGATCAAAGTCTGTCTCCCCCTTTGCAGATCCAAGCGGACCGTGCCGACGGTCCGAAGGACCCGGACTTGATTTCCCGATGCCCGGCTGGCAATATCCTCTTTTGCACGCCGGCCATGCCGGCATTCCAGGAACGAACAGAGAGCATCCCATGGCCACCGTCGTTGTCAGCGCCTTTTCCTTTCTCCAATCGACTTTTGCCAGCAAGGGGCTTTCCCCTTACGAAACCAGGGTGGACATTACCCCCGGCCAGAACTTGCAAGGTCTCATCAAATCGCTGGGCCTTTCCGACGACGAGGTCGAAGGGGCCTTTGTCAACGGCAAGGTTCACACCATGGATACGGTCCTGAACGATGGCGACAAAATCGCCCTGGTCCCCCCGGGTACCCCGGGACCCTACCGGGTGCTTCTCGGCATCCGCAGGGTCCGAGACAATGACATTCCAACGGAGAACCATTCATGAACCGTGTCACATACAATACGTCCATCTTGATTGTCCTGATTGCCTGCGTCATGCTTGCCGGATGCGCTGCCAAAAACACAAAGGTCAAACAAGCCGAGCCGACAGCCAACGCCACTGTCTGGCTGACGTCGGACGAATACAACGAGGCCCTCGGATTGGAGCGGGAAATCACCTACGATGCCCGGAGCAAGGATACCCAAAACCCTTGGCAAGGCCGTATCACCGGCATCGAGATCAAGGACCGTAAGCCAACGGGAAAACTTCGCATATCCCTTTCCCCCGAGATTGTTGTCACCAAGGACATCTCCGAAGTCGACGTATTCACCCACAAGCGGCCGCTCCTCTATTCGGACGAGGAACTGCCAGACTTTCAGCTTTCTCTGATTGAATTCTTCTTTCAGTGACCAGCCGACCCGGACTCAATCCCGGCCCTTAAGCAGCGGAACTGGATCCACGCTACGTCCCAGAACGCTTAGCCCGAAGTGAAGATGGGGCCCAGTGGCCCGTCCCGTCTTGCCCACGGATCCGACGACCTCCCCTTTTCGAACCACTTGACCGGAGCGGACCGAAATATCGGAAAGATGGGCGTACAGGCTGATCACGCCAAGACCGTGATCCAGGTACACCGATCGACCTGAAAAGTAGTGGTCTCCAGTCAAAACCACCACTCCGTCGGCGCAGGCCGCCACCGGCGTGCCCTCTGCACCGCGCAAATCGATCCCCTTGTGCGGGGACCGGGGTTGCCCGTTGAGGACCCGTCTCAGACCGAAGGAACTGGAAATACTCCCCGGAACAGGCCAGGCCAGGGGAAGATCCCAGTATCTGGCTGCTGTCACGGACCCTAGGATGGCCTTGATCTCCTTTTGCTCCGCCCAATGCCGCTCCAAACTTTCCGGTTTGGGATCAACCATGGCCTTGGGCAGCGCGAGCCGTTGCTCCTCGAACTCTCTGGACCGGATAGAAACCTCGGACCTGGCGATCTCTCGACGATCAGACGAGATCACGATCGGCCGTCTGCCGACCTCCTGATCCAAAGAAGCCGAAATCAGGGCTTCAGCCCGGAACGATCCATCCTCCTGTCCCCAAAAAATTAGGGGCACCCGAAACTCCTCCCAGACAAGAACCATGGATTCGGTCGACGCGAACGGGCTCCAGACCGTGCAGACGGCGGCCTCGCCCACGGCGAGGTGCTCTGGAGCTTCAAATCTCAAGGCCCGGGCCTCGAGCGGCGATACGACTGTGCCAAGCCATACGGCCAAAATCAGAAGAAACTTTCGGGACACGGTTCTAACCATGACCATCTCCTTCGGCATCGGATGGCTCCAAGACCCTTACAGGGATTTGTCCATCGTGGAAGCCGATGTCCAGACGCTCACCGGAGTGGACCTGAGCGGAGCTGACGACGAGTTCACCACCCATCCCCCTCACCAAGGCGTACCCTCGCCCCAGGGGACGCAAAGGGTCGAGCCCCTCTAGTCTGGACCAGGCCAGCTCCAGAGCGGCCTCGGACTGGCGGACCAATGCCTTGACCGAGGATTCAAAACGGTTAAAAAAAATGGAGAGCTGCTCCATCCGGCGTTCCCAGAATTCCAGCCGACGGCAGGATGTCAGAGCCTCGACCCGTGTCTCCACTCGCTGGCCCAAACCATCTAACCAGAACGTCATTGCACGAGCCAGATCTGCCTCAATCTTGCCAATCTCCTTTGCCGAGCGCTCCAGGCTTGCGACAGGAGAAAGCAGGCTCAATTCCCTCTCAAGGACCCGGATCGCATCCACCTTGGATCGTTCGTGCGAATTCCACGCCCGCGCCAATCCGGCTCCAGCCTCGTCGAGCCGCTGAAACAGGGATTCCCGATCCGTCCACAGTAATTGAGCCGCATGGCTCGGAGTTGCCGCCCGGATATCGACCACAAGATCGGCAATGGTCACATCCACTTCATGACCCACGCCGGTGATGACCGGGATAGGGGAAGAGGCCAGGGCCAAGGCCAATTCTTTACTGTTGAAGGCCCACAGATCCTCCAGAGAGCCGCCTCCCCGAACGAGGACCAACACTTCGGCCCAGCCGTCCCGCCCGCATCGCTCCACGGCCCGAGCCAATTGCTCCGGGGCCTGGGATCCTTGGACAAGAGAGGGGTACATTCGAATCTCCCCTCCTGTTCCTCGGCAGGCGCCGATCTCGAGAAAATCCTGAATCGCCGCTCCAGTGGGCGCGGCAATGACCGCCACCCGCTTCGGATTGACGGGCAGAGATCGTTTTCGGGACTGGTCGAAAAATCCAAGACCGGCCAATTCCTGTTTCAAAGCTTCGAATTGAATATGCAGGTTTCCGACCCCGTCTTCCTGGACCAATTCGGCCACGAGCTGATAAACTCCCCGTGGGGCATACACGGCCAGCCGTCCGGCGCACAAAACCGAGGAGCCTTCACTAGGCAGCCAGTCGAGTGGGTCGGCCTCGAAGACCTCCCCGGTCAGTGGATCGATGCGCTCCCCGGTCTGAACAAAATGCCGGGACCTACTGGATTTGAACCAAACCACGGCCAAAACTGCGGCTTCATCCTTGAGATTGAAATAGACATGACCGGATCCGGCCCGAGTCAGATTTCCAATCTGCCCCCGAACCCGAACGAATGGGAATTCCCCTTCGACCACGGTCTTGACGGCCTCGGTCAGATCCCGAACGCTGAATATTTGTCCCATGGCCCTCGGATCATTCCCTAGCTTGCCGCCAAATTCCATCCCCGGTGAACGGATCTTCTCCAGTCGTTGAAATCGGCTTCAAAAGCATCAAGACGCAACTCGGTCTTCTCCCCGGTTCTCCTGTCCTTGGCTTCCAGAATTCCTTTGACCAGACCCTTCTCGCCCAGAACGAGCTGCATGGGACAACCGACGAGATCCGCGTCGTTGAATTTGATTCCCGGCCGTTCGTCTCGATCGTCCAGAAGGACCTCGACCCCCATGGCCTGAAGCTGTCCATAGATCTTTTCCGCCTTGGCCGTCACCTCTTGTGAACGGGCCGCAAGGGGGATGAGCACGGCTTCGAACGGCGCAATGGGCGGAGGGAAAATCATGCCCTTTTCGTCATGGTTCTGTTCGATGCAGGCCGCCACCACCCGACTGACGCCGATACCGTAGCAACCCATGATCATGATCCGCTCCCTACCCTGCTCGTCGAGAAAAACGGCGTTCATGGCCCGGCTGTACTTGGTCCCCAACTTGAATACATGACCGACCTCGATGCCCTTGGGGAGACTGACTTTCCCGCTACATTCCGGACAAGAATCGGTTTCGGTCACGTTGCGAAGATCGGCATACTCGGCCATCAGAACATCACGTTCAAGGCTGACATGGACAAGATGGAAATCGGCCTTGTTGGCTCCGACCACCCAGTCGGTCCCCTGGGCCAGTTCCTGATCAGCCAGGATCCGACACGAGGCCAGTCCGACCGGGCCGGCGAAACCCACTGGAGCACCAGACCACTCCCGGACCTGATCGGGGGTGGCCAAGGAGCAGGCCTCGGCTCCGAGACGATTCTTGAGCTTGATCTCGTTCAGTTCCCGGTCTCCCCGTATGAGAACGGCCACGGCCGAGCCATCGACATCATAGAGAAGGGTCTTGATGATTCGCTCCGGACCAAGGCCGAAAAAATCGGCCACTTCGGACACGGTATGTTTTCCGGGCGTGGCGACCTCGGTCAAGGACGGGCATGGTCCAAAAACGGCTCCTTCGTCCAACTTGACCCGGGCTTTCTCCAGATTGGCGGCATACTGGCATGACTCGCAAACAACCAGGGTATCCTCGCCGGTGTCGGCCAGGACCATGAACTCGTGGGAAAAGCTGCCTCCTATTGAGCCCGAATCGGCCTCCACGGCACGGAAACGCAGTCCGAGTCGGCCGAAGACCAGCTTATAGGCCTCATACATCGCCCAGTAACTCCGTTCGGCCCCTTCCTCGTCCCTGTCGAAGGAATACGCATCCTTCATGACGAATTCCCGTCCACGCATAAGCCCGAATCTCGGCCGAATCTCGTCCCGGAACTTGGTCTGAATTTGATAGAGATTCAGAGGCAGTTGACGATAAGAACGCACTTCTCCTCGGATCAGATCGGTGACAACCTCCTCGTGGGTCGGCCCCAGACAGGACTCCCGGTCGTGGCGATCCAAGAAGCGCAACAACTCGCGACCATAGGCGTTCCACCTCCCGGACTCCTTCCAGAGGTCGGCCGGCTGCACCGTGGGCATAAGAATTTCCAGGCTACCGGCCCGATTCATCTCCTCTCGAACGATGGCCGACACCTTGTTCAGCGCCCTCAGCCCAAGGGGCAGATAGGTATAGACCCCTGCCGTGAGTTTACGAATCATGCCCGCCCGCAAAAGAAGCTTGTGGCTGATCACCTCGGCCTCGGCCGGATCTTCCTTCAAAGTCGGAATGTAATAATTTGAATAGCGCATCGTTTATGAGCCTGCCTGTTCGTTGTGGTTGATGATGACATGGCGTTCCCGAATGAACTCCTCAAGCTCTTCGAGAAATGCGGGTAAAAGTCGATCGTGTCCGAGAACCGTCTGGACAACCCGGCCCTTGCGAAAAATGATCCCCTTGTCCCGTCCACCGGCAATGCCGATGTCGGCCTCGCGGGCCTCGCCTGGACCGTTGACCACACATCCCATGACAGCCACTGTGAAAATGTCTTGAACCGACATGAGGCGATCTTCAACAGCCTCGGCCAAACCCTGAAGATCAATTTCAGTCCGTCCGCAGGTCGGACAGGAAATGATCTCCGGCCCACGGTGTCTGAGCCCCAGCGATCGGAGAATTCCCCAAGCCACCGGAAGCTCGGCAGCAGGAGAACCGGTCAGCGACACCCTCAACGTGTCACCCAGTCCGAGGTAAAGGAGTATCCCCAAGCCGACTCCGGACTTGACCGCACCTCTGGCCGGAGTTCCAGCCTCGGTTATGCCGATGTGGAAGGGGTAGTCCACCCGTTCGGCCAAAAGTCGATAGGCCTCCACGGTATTGGTCACGGACGAAGATTTCAGCGAGACCTTGATCAGGTCGAAATTCAGATTTTCAAGAATCCGGATATGCCCCATTGCGCTTTCAACCATGGCCTCCGGCGTCGGGCCACCATATCGGGACAACACGTCCTTTTCCAGTGATCCGCCATTGACCCCAATTCGGATCGGGACGTTGCCGGCCTTGGCGGCATCCACCACCCGTCGAATCTTAGTTGGTCCGCCGATGTTCCCAGGATTGATCCTGAGTCCGTCGATACCGGCCTCAACAGCGGCCACGGCTAAACGAGAATCAAAATGAATGTCCGCTACCAGGGAAACACCCGTTTTGACTCTGATTTGGCCCAGGGCCTTGGCGGCGGCCATGTCCGGAACGGCCAACCGCACGATTTCGCACCCACCGTAGGCCAACCCCTCGATTTGCTCCAGCGTGGCCTCAATGTTTCGAGTATCGGTATTGGCCATGGACTGAACCCTGATCGGCTCGTGTCCTCCGATGGCCACCTTGCCAATCCGGACCACTTTCGATTCACGCCGTTGAATCATCCTGTCTCTCCTCGGGAAAAGACTACGGGACCTCGTATTGGACGGTCAACATCGGAAAACGCATCTTGGTCCAAACCGGTGCGGCAATGGATCCTCCCGATAATGGTTTTTCACAGGACTTCCTGTCATATGTGAAAGCCATATTGACTTTCAGAAGCTAGAGCATAATTTTTAACAAATTATTTTTCTGCCTCACATTCATGTAGCAAGCAGGAGGTATGTGTTATGTTCAGAAAATTTTTGCCGGAATTACAGAAAAATTCCCTGAAAACACAGCGCCCGACCAGCATGGCCGACCTTTTGGAAGACTTCTGGAAGAGTCCGTTTGATTTCATGTCCTTCCGGGACCTTGGATACCCGGCCGTTGACATTTCCGAAAACGACAAGCAAATATCGATCAAGGCCGAACTGCCGGGCATGGAACCCACTGACATCGACCTTCAGATCGAGGGAAACGCTCTGATCATCAAGGGTGAAAAAAAATTCGAGGAAAAAGAAATAAAAGACAACTTCCACCGTCTGGAAAGAAGCTACGGAAGCTTTAGCCGAACCATCCCACTTCCTGGGCCAGTGAACCAAAAAAACGTCATGGCAAGATTCGACAAGGGTATTTTGACAATAATTTTTGAAAAGGCACCGGAAAAATCAGGGACGAAAATTCAAATCCAATCATGACCGAGAACCTTTAGCCAAAGGAATGCCAATGACCAAGTCAATGCAATTCATCGTATCCGGAAAGGTCCAGGGCGTCGGCTTCAGAGCCTGGGTCAGAGAACAGGCCGAAGCCCTTGGCCTCACAGGCTGGGTTAGAAATCTCCGAGATAGCGAAGTGGAAATTCTAGCCCAGGGACCCGAAGAAAAAATGAACGAATTGAGAACGAGGCTAGTACAGGGTTCCACGTTCAGTCACGTCAAAGATGTCAAGGGGCAGTGGATCGAATACGACAAAGGCTACGAGCACTTCTCCGTCAGATAGCGCTCACATTGGAGGGGGGAGGGATTGAACTCCCCCTTTTTTGCTCCATCAATGACCTCGTAGCCAATACGTCTCCCAATTTTTCAAACTCTGTATTTCTTTAACAGTTCAAGATTATTTAGTTTTCAAACTTGATGACGACTGAAACTTGAACTTGGCTGTGCGGAATTCGAAAGGAGGTTCGTTAATGGTCCGCAAGGGCAGGGTGAAGTGGTTCGACGAAGAAAAGGGTTTTGGGTATATCGAAACCGAAGCCGATGATGAAGATGTATTTGTCCATTACGCCGACATTCAGATGACTGGCTTCAAGACCTTGAAAAAAGGAACCTTGGTTTCTTTTGTCGTCGGCCAAAGCGAATATGGACTCAAGGCCGAACAAGTCGTGCCCATTTCCAATGACTGAAGCGTCGGCTTTGGAAAATTCCCAAGCAACTGGCCCTGAGCGTCACGACCTAGCACGCGCTGTTTTTGACCGACTTGCCCGCCGGTACCCGCGCCCATCGACCCAATTGAATTGGAAAAATCCATGGGAACTCCTAGTAGCCACGATTCTCTCGGCCCAATGCACTGACGTCCGGGTCAATAAAATCACCCCGGACTTCTTCTCCCGATGGCCCGAGCCAATCGACCTGCTCAATGCCGATCTGAAAGAAATTGAAAAAATTATCTATTCGGCGGGGTTCTACCGGAACAAGGCCAAAAACCTACAGGAGACCGCCCGTCTGCTAGTGGAAAAACACCAAGGTTTTATCCCGTCATCAATGGACGAATTGGTTACTCTTCCGGGAGTAGCGCGAAAAACGGCCAATGTGGTTCTCTCGAACGCTTTTGGAATTCAGGAAGGCATCGCCGTGGACACTCATGTGGCCAGGATCTCACAGAGGTTGGGCCTGACCGATTTTAGCAATCCGACGAAAATCGAAAAAGAATTGATGGAAGTTTTTCCTCAAAAAGAATGGGGAAACATGAACCACCGCCTCGTTCTCTTTGGCCGTGACGTGTGTCGGGCCAAAAATCCACAATGCGAACGCTGCGAATTGGCTCAATTCTGTTCATTTTACTTTTAAAATTTATTAAATATCAATCACTTATCCTTGGACTTATCAACTAACCCTTTGGTCAATCCGGCCAGGACCCCACCAATGACGCCGAGGAAAAAAGCCCGCTGAAGAGGCATGCCCATCCAGCTGGCGATAAATCCTACGGATCCGCCAAGAAGAATTCCCCGCCCAAGTGCCGATAGTATCGAAGACCGCCTTTTTTCGTTCATCTCACGTCCCGCATCGAAATTTCATATCATCTACAAAACCAAATAAAAAAAAGTCCTGGCGACGACCTACTTTCCCACACTTAAAAGCGCAGTATCATCGGCGATGGAGGGCTTAACTTCCGAGTTCGGAATGGTATCGGGTGTGTCCCCTCCTCCTTGGTCACCAGGACTCAATATATGAGCAAAATGGGTGATGGAAGTTGTTGTTAAGACTCACGGTCTATTAGTACCGGTCAGCTGAACACATTGCTGTGCTTACACCTCCGGCCTATCAACCTGGTAGTCTCCCAGGGACCTTCAGTCATCCGAAGATGAGGGGAGACCTAATCTCGAGGCAGGCTTCCCGCTTAGATGCTTTCAGCGGTTATCCCTTCCGATCATAGCTACCCTGCGCTGCAACTGGCGTCACAACAGGGACACTAGTGGATCGTCCATCCCGGTCCTCTCGTACTAGGGACAGGCCCTCTCAAGTCTCCTACGCCCACGGAAGATAGGGACCAAACTGTCTCACGACGTTTTAAACCCAGCTCGCGTACCACTTTAAACGGCGAACAGCCGTACCCTTGGGACCTGCTTCAGCCCCAGGATGTGATGAGCCGACATCGAGGTGCCAAACCGCATCGTCGATGTGAACTCTTGGATGCGATCAGCCTGTTATCCCCGGCGTACCTTTTA
>RZZR01000014.1 GCA_009929795.1 Deltaproteobacteria bacterium
GCGGCCATGCATGCCCTGTCTCTCGACCCGGTGACGGCCGCCGTCTGCACTCTTGATCAGATTCGAGCGATGTTCGATGAATTGCGACACGCGCAACGCCCCTGGCTCGATCGTTGGATGCACTGAGATTCGTGTCGTAGGCTGTGTCAGCCCAAATTGCATTCCTGACGGATCATTTCGACCACCCGCTCCACGGCCGCCTGCACCGCAGGCGTGCAGGCCGGACAGAATTCCGAGGCGTCCTCGATTTCGATGAGGATAATGCGCAGATCCATAGGCATCTCGCCTGGGAAAAGCTCCTGGCCGGCCTTGAGGGTCCCGCCCAGGGTGGCGGCATGCGACCCGGAAAGCAGGCCATCGCTGAAGATGTCATCCAAACGAAGGTCGAGGACCGTGCCCGGAGGATGACCGAGCTGACAGGCATCCACGACAAAGGCCCGATCGAAACCCATGACCTTGTCCATGGCCTCGAAGCCCACCGTATGCAGAACCTCCACGGTCACGGGCAGGCCCAGGGCCTCGACCCGTTCGGCCACCTCGATGCCGGCCCGGTCGTCCTTGAGCAGGGGATTACCGATGCCAACCACGACCGTACCCCTCTTTGCCTTCACGGTGTCATTCAACATGCGGACCTCTCTGAAAGACAGGTTTGAACGGAACAAGGCCGCATGTCCATCTCGGACATGCGGCCTTGGTTCCCCGAAGGGCCGGGGCTAGAAGTTCGACAATTCCTCGCGTAAGGTCCCGTCCGACTCGAAGATCTCGATCTTCAAGGGAACCCCGCCGGTGACCGTGTGCGTGGCGCAGGCCAGGCAAAGGTCATAGGGCCTGAAGGCCATTTCCACATAGTTCAGGAGGCCTTCGTTGACTTGGCCGTCCTTGATGAAATGCTTGGCCGCCTTTTTGACGGCCAGATTGATGGGGCCATTGTTGTGGGTCGTGGCCACGATGAGGTTGGCGTTGGTCACGATCCCCTTGTCGTCGGTCTGGTAGTGGTGGATGAGGGTCCCGCGCGGGGCCTCGATGATGCCCACGCCCTCGCCGGTGATGGCGTAATTCTGGTTGACCGTGTCCGGGCTGGTGATCTCCGGATCGGCGGCCAGAATCTTGAGCTTCTCGGCCGCGCTCAGAAGTTCGATGGCCCGGGCCCAGTGGTAGGCCTGGATATAGTGAACCGGTCGGGAGTTGAAGGTCTCGTGGAACTGCTCGTAGGCCGCCTGTGCCAGGGGGGTGTCCATGCCGTTGCCCACGTTCATGCGGGCCAGCGGGCCAACACAGTACATGTTCGTGCCCTCGCCCTCGGTGATACCGCTCCATGGTCCCATCTTCTTCTGATACGGAAACTTGAGGTAGGACCAGGGCAAAACGCGCTCGGAAATGAAGTCCAGATAGCCCTTGCCGGTAAAGGTCCCGACCTCCCGGCCGTTCAGATCGATCACCTTTTGGGTGCCGTCGTAGTAGGTGACGCGGCCCTTCTCATCCACGCTGCCCATGTAGTTCACCGGGACCTTGTACATGTCGCCGGTAACGAGCTTCATGTAGGCCTCGTTCTTGAGCACCACGTTGTCGAAGACCTGCAGGGTCAGCTTGCCCAATTCGACCAGCTCGTCGGCCCAACCGGCCACCTGGACCCGTTCCTCCTCGGTCAGCCGCTTGGACCATCCGCCAGGGAGGGCGGCCACCGGGTGGTTGGGTTTTCCGCCAAGCATCTCGAAAATCTTCACCGCCAGGCCGCGCTTGCGCAGGACCTCACGGCCGATCTCGGCCCCGACCTTGCCGATCAGACCGATGATGTTTCGCTCGGCCGGGGAGGCTTCGGGTCCGACCACGAAATCGGGAAAGCCCAGAGCGTAGAGGATGACGGCATGGTCCTCGATATAGTGGGCGTTGAAGTACATCTCGCGGAGCTTTCGGCCGGTGCTCGTGGGCGTCACACCAAAGACCCCGTCCGAGGCCTTCATGGAGGCGGTGAAGTGCACTCCCCGGCAGACGCCGCAGATGGTGGACACGGTCCGGGGGACCTCCTCCATGGGCATGCCCTGTAGAAACTTCTCGTAACCACGGAACTCCACGGTCTGAAAAAAGGCGTCGTCGACATTTCCCGCGTCGTCGAGGAAAATGGCGATCTTGCCATGGCCCTCCAAGCGGGTGATGGGATTAATTTCGATTTTTTTCACGGCATTCCTCCTATCGGACATTGCTCTTCAGACGACTGGCCGGAAGCGAATAGCGGTAGACCAGCTTGGAGAGGACCGGGAATTTCTCCAGCAGCGAGTCGGTGGCCGCTTCGCTGCCGAGAATGGAGCCGATGGCGCTAACGGCCCGGGCCCCGTAGTCCTTGATTCCCGGAATCGGGCCACCACATCCGCGGCAGGGCATGTTCACATTCAGACACGAGGCTCCGCAATCTCCCTGAGTGATCGGCCCCAGGCAGACGAAGCCGTGCTGAAGCAAGCAGCCCTTTTCCTCGGGCATGCCGTCAACCGTCCGCTTGACGGTCTCCACCGGGAGGCGCTCCAACTCCTCGTTGGCCGGATTGCGCTTGCACACGTCGCACACGGCTTTGCCGCTGGTCAGCCAAGACCCCTTGGGCGGCAGGTTGCCGGTGACGATGGCCTCAACGGCCTTGGCCACGAAACTGTGGTGCGGCGGACACCCGCCCACGTAGTAGTCCACCTCGACCAGATCCTGGATGGTCCGGACCTTGTCCTGGAAGGCCGGCAGGGTCAGATCGTACTTGCCGTCCAGGAAATACTGGGGCTGTGGATAGACACCGTCGGGATTCTCGGTGGAAAAGGTGTCCTTGTAGGCCTGCTTGAAGAGTTCGTCGTTGGTGTGGATGTTGGCCATGCCCGGGATGCCGCCCAGGGAGGCGCAGGCCCCGAAGGCCACGAGAATCTTGGATTTAGCCCGAAGAACGCGAACCATGTGCTCGTGCTCGCTCAGACGAACCATGCCGTCCACAAAGGCCAGGTCGATAGACTTGTCGGCCATGGCCTCGAGGTCCTTGTACTTTACGTCGGCCACGGTCGGGGCCCAAAAGACGACCTCGATGTGCTCCAGGGCGTCAAGCAGATTCTCGGACAGATCCACCAGGGCCATCTCGCACCCGGCGCACCCACCGGCCAGCAAAAACGCAAACTTGATCTTGTCAGCCATCACTTGCCCCCCTCCTTGACCGGATTGGGCCCCAGCTTGCGGAGCTCTTCCGTGTATTCGGTCATGACCTCGGCGAATTTCTTGCCCTCGGCCCCGGAGATCCATTCCCAGCGAAACCTCTCCGGCTCGTAGCCGAATTCCTGGACGATCTTCTTGATCATCTTCATCCGCCGGTCGGTCTTGTAGTTGCCTTCCTTGTAATGGCAGTCACCGAAATGACAGCCACCGACAAAGACGCCGTCCGCGCCCCGGGACAGGGCCTCCAGGACATATTCGGGCTCGACCCGGCCGGAACAAGGCACGCGGATGAGCTTGATGGTCGGCGGATACTTGCAGCGAAGGTTCCCGGCCAGGTCGGCTCCCGCATAGGTGCACCACTGACAGGCGAAACCGACGATGTTTGGGCTGAAATCCATTATTTCACCTCCTCTTGAACCTTTCGTTTGTCGGCTTGGATCTCGGCGATAATCGCATCCCTCGAGGTCTGGCTGATGGCCGCCACCTCCTTGGAATCAAAGCCCTGAGCCAAGGCCAGCAGCTGGGTGTAGTAGAAGACCGGAATTTCGTAGTCGATGATCCCGCGCTCACGGAAGATCTTCTGGGCTCCGTCCATCTGCAGATAACAGGACGAACAGGTGGTCACGATCATATCCGGATCGAGTTCCTCTTTGATGGAATCGAATTTGCGCTTCAAAAGGCCAAAGGACTTCTCTTGATCCGTGCTCCGCATAGCCCCCATACCGCAGCAATCGGCCAGGCGACTGTACTCGGGGGCGTCGGCGCCCAGGACCTTGCAGAGTTCGATGAGCTGGGTCGGATAGAAGGAGTTCTTCTCCTTGACCTCCATGACATCCGACGGCCACAGGATGTGGCAACCGGGTTGAACGGCGATCTTCAGACCGTCCAGGCTGAATTTGAGAGAGGCCTTGATCCTGTCCAGTCCGATCTTGTCGTAGAGGACATGCGCCACGTGATAGACCTTGGACGCGCCCGTGTAGGATCGACCGATGGCTGAGAGGTTTTCGTTGACCACGCCCTTTTTGCCGGGCTTGTGATCGATCATGTGCTTGGCCTCGGAAAGGACACCAAAGCATGAATTGCAGCCGGTCATGAGGTCGACACCCCGTTCCTCGCCCAGGGTGATGTTTCGGGAGGATATGGTCAGCCAAGTATCCAGGTCGAACGATGGGGCCGTGCCCCAGGCCGGGCAGCAGGTGGCGCCGTCCAGGTCCACCGGCTCCACGCCCAGGGCCGGGAAGACCTTGCGGAAGGACTGCTCGATGTCCGGGGCCTTGAAGGGAATGTTGCATCCCAGATAGAGTCCGTATTTTTCCATGTGTACAACTCCTTTCGTGCTTAGAAGATGCCCAGGTCGGCCATGGGGCTGTTGTCGAGGAGGGTCTGGATCTCCTTCTGAGCCTGGGCATTGTTGAGGGCCGTGGGAGGCACCGGATCGAGCCCGACCTTTTTCCGATTCTCGGCCGTTGCCTCGGTGGTCACGGCGTGACCGACCTGATACAGGCTCATCTGGGGGCCAAAGGCCGAGGTCGAAAGAGCCAGATCATTGGCCTGATAGCGGCGGTAGGCAAAGACCACCTCCTGAGGCCGAACCCCCTGGGGGCAGATCTCTGTGCAGCGATTGCACGACTGGCAGCCCCAGGTGGAGACCTCCTCGATGGTTTCCTCCATCTGCCCGTTCAGTATCTTGCGGATGAGCAGGCGGCACAGGACAGGGAACCCGGCTTTCACTCCTGGACAAACCGCGGAGCAGGCCCCGCACTGCACGCACTTGAGAATTCCGTCCCCACCAAGATCGATGATGGTCTGGACGGCTTCCTTGATCTTGTCGTTCTCTATTATCAACGCAGGCATGGAATCACTCCTCTAGGCGGTCAGGGCCGCGATTTGAGCGTAAATCTGGTCGTCCTCGTACCCGTGCAGGACAATGGCTCCGGATGGGCAGGCCGACGTGCACACCCCGCATCCATGACATTGAGTCATGTCGATTTCGGCCCTGGGCCGGTCGCCATGAATTTTCAGGCTGATGGCGTCGTACGGACACAGAGGCACGCAAATGCCGCAGCCACTGCATTTCTCGGTATGCACCTCTGACAGGATCGGCTCGATCTTGACCTTGCCCTGGGCCAGAGGCACGGCCGCTGCCGCCGCAGCGCCCTTGGCCTGGGAAACGGTATCAGGGATGTCCTTGGGCCCCTGACAGCATCCGGCCAGAAAGATGCCCCGAGTGGAGGTCTCAACCGGGCCCAACTTGGGATGGAGCTCCCGGAAGAAGTTGGAGCCGCAGAATTGCAGACCCAAGGTCTGGGCCAGCTTTTTGGCCGATTCGGGCAGTTCGATGGCCGTGGCCAGAATGACCAGGTCGGATTCGTACTCGATGGGCGTAGCCGACTCCATGTCGTAGGCCAGGACACGCAGCTTGTCGCCGGGCAGCATTTCCAGGCCGCCGACCTTGCCCTTGAAGATGTTCACACCCATCTTGCGGGCCCCGACATAGTATTCGTCATAGTCCTTGCCGGCCGTGCGGACGTCGATGAAGTGCATGTTGATGCTCAGGTCCGGATATTTCTCCTTGAGGAGACGGGCCTGTTTGATCATGTACATGCAGCAGACCCGGGAACAATGGGTGTGGAACTTCTCGTCCCGGGAGCCCACGCAGGAAACGAAGGTCATGGTATGGGGCTTCTCGTTGTCCGAAGGTCGCAGGAGCTTGCCGCCGGTGGGGCCGGTGGCCGAGATGAGCCGCTCGAGTTGCAGGGCGGTGATGACATTGGGCGAATCCGGGGCCATCTCCTTGAACCAGCCCTTGTCCATGACTTGATAGCCGGTGGCCACGACAATGGAGCCGACCTTGATTTCCTCGATTCGCCCGTTGGGGTCGTGAGACAGACTGCGGTTGATGGCGTCGGCCGGACAGGCCTCCTGACAGGGGGCGATCATGGGTTCGCCTGTCTTCTTGCTGACCCTCGGCTCCTCGCCGAATTTGTGCCCTCGACAATTCAAACAATTGGCGGCGTCGATGACCGCCTTCTTGGGTACGGCCTGGGGAAAATGGATGTATGCCGCCCCGCGGGCCGACAGGCCGAGATTGAACTCGTCCTTGATCTTCCCCTTGGTTTGTTCCAGGCAGACCTCGGCGCAGGCCCCGCAGCCGGTGCATTTGTGCCAGTCGATGTAGGTCTGCTTGCGTCGGATCTTGACGTCGAAATTGCCGATATAGCCTTCGACTTCCTCCACCTCGGAATAGGTCATGAGCTTGATGTTCGGGTGGTTCCCGGCATCGACCATGACCGGGGTCAGGATGCAGGCCGAGCAGTCGTTGGTCGGAAAGGTCTTGTCCAGCATGGCCATGACCCCGCCGATGGAAGGCTCCTTTTCCACCAGATAGGTGGTGAAGCCCATGTTGGCCAATTCCAGGGCCGAAAAGATTCCCCCGACTCCGCCGCCAACGACCAGAGCGGCCTTGGTCACGTCGACGTACTTGTCTTCCAGCGGGTGCAGGCGGGCGGCCTTGCCTACGGCCGAGGCCATGAGTTTCTTGGCCTTTTCCGTGGCCCCGGAGTGGTCTTGCCCATGAACCCAGGAATCCTGGTCACGGATGTTGGCCATCTCGAACAGATACTTATTCAGACCGGCTGCTTCGCAGGCGGCCCGGAAAATCGGCTCGTGGGTCCGGGGCGTGCAGGCGGCCACGACCACACGGTCCACCAGACCGGCCCGGATATCCTGCTTGATCATCTCCTGACCCGAGTCCGAACACATGAACAGGTCCTTGCGGGCCACGGCCACGTCGGGCAGGGTCTCGGCATGGGCCCGGACCGCCTCCACGTCGATGACCCCGGCGATGTTCGTGCCGCAATGACACACATACACCCCAACTTTCGCCATCTTGTCCTCCTTGATTGTATGTCCTGACTGATCTGTTCCCGAGCCTGAACCGCTTGGCCCGGCGACCATACCAACGACCATAAAAAAACCTGACCCACGCATTGAATCGAAAACATTGGGTCAGGTTCAATTCAATTCGCCCATCGACTCCTTTCAATGGAAACTACCAGATGCGCCACAGGAGACAAATCGAAAATGAATTTGTTCCATACGTGGAACGATAGACGTCATCGATAGCAAGAATTTGCAATTATTGCTATTCAAATGGCAACAATTTGTGGACCATGAAAAAAGCCCGGCAGGATAAATCCCACCGGGCTCGACATCGATCACCACGACCAATGAGCTACTTTTTGAGTATGGCCTTGAAGACCGTATCTTTGTCGATCTTTTTGGTGCAGAAAAACCAGTCGTGGCAGGTCATGCCTTCCTGTCCATCCATGCGATCCTTGGCCACCCCACAGGAGCCGGCCGGGGGCACGATGACCTCGTCGCCGGGTCGCCAATCGGCCGGTGTGGCTACACCGAATTCGTCGGCCGTCTGCAGGGCGATGAGAATGCGGTACATCTCGTCGAAATTCCGGCCAAGGCTCAGGGGATAGTAGACGATGGTCCTGATGACCCCCTTTGGATCGATGAAGAAGACGGCCCGCACGGCCTTGGTCGTGCTTTCGCCGGGCTGAATCATCCCGTATTTCTTGGCCACTTCCATGGTGATGTCCTCGATGAGCGGAAAGGTGACCTCGATGTTCTTCATTCCCTTGAACTCGATCTTCTCCTTGATGGTCCTCAACCAGGCAATGTGACTGTAGAGACCGTCCACGGACAGGCCGACCAGTTTGCAACCGGCCTCGTTGAACTGCTTTTCCATGGCCGCGAAGGTCATGAACTCCGAGGTGCACACAGGCGTGAAATCGGCCGGGTGGCTGAAGAGGATGACCCAGCTGCCCTGGTACTGTTCGGGAAACTTGAGCTCCCCCTGGGTGGTCACGGCCGTGAAGGCCGGGGCCTTGTCTCCGATGCGGGGCATGCTGATGGCTTCTGTTGTCTGCTGGGCTTCCATGATGAATACCTCCTGATTGTAGGGTGTCATGCGTTACTGGACGGAACCGTACAGGGCCGCTCCAAGGGCCCCGACCATATCGGGATTATCGGGAACGACTGGCTCGCGTCCCAGGGCCCGACTCACGAGCTCGACCACGCATGGATTGCGGGCCACGCCGCCGGCAAAAACCACCGGATGCGTGAGGCCCACCCGGCCGAGCATGTTCATGGTCCTCTTGACGATGGAGGCGTGCAGACCCAGGGCGATGTTTTCGGGACGATGCCCCTGGGCCATGAGGGACGTTGCCTCGGTCTCGGCGAAAACCGTGCACATGGAGTTGATGGTCAGGGCCTCGTCGCCTTGCAGGGCGTAGGCCCCGAACTCCTCGATGGAAATCTGGAAAACGTTGGCCACGTGCTCCAGAAACTTGCCCGTGCCCGCGGCGCAACGGTCGTTCATCTCGAACTTGAGAACCCGGCCGTCCCCGGTCAGGCTGATGGCCTTGGTGTCCTGCCCGCCGATGTCCAGGACCGTTCGGGCCTCGGGCGACAGATCGCGCACGCCAAGGGCGTAAGCCTTGATCTCGGTGATGGTCTCAACGGGCGGACCATTGTCTTCGGCCAGGGTCTGGGCCACGAGGGTCCGGCCGTAGCCCGTGGCCGTGACCCGTTCCAGAGGCAACCCGGCTACGAGGGACCGAATCTGGCCCCGGGGGTCGAAGGTCGTGGGTCGACGGGCCGTGTGGACCACGGCCCCGTCACGTCGGCAGACCAGTTCGATGGACCGCGAGCCGACATCAATGCCGGCGATCATTCCGGGCATCTACTTCAGCATCTCCACGAATGCCTCGACCCGGGTCTTCAATTGTTCCACGTCCTCCATGGAATAATCCGTTTCGATGGCCAGGGAGGGGATACTTTCCTTCTCCAGACGGTTGCCCAGCTTGATGGCCTCATGGCCGTAGGGCTGGCAGAACATGAGGGTGTACTGGACGACCCCATCGGCCTTGAGTTCCCGGGCTATGGCCGCCACGTTGTCCATGCGCTCGGTGTTGGGCGTGAAGCAGGCGCAGTCGATCTTCAGATACCGGTCCACGATGGTCTCGATCATTTCTTCCAGGGTCTCGCCCGACTCGTCCACCAGATCCCGGGTGTTTCGGGTGCCGATGCAGGACTCCTCGCCGACGATGACCGCCCCGGAACTCTCGATGACATAGGGCAGCTTCCAGTTGGGCACGGCCATGGGGCAACCCGAAAGCAACAGCCGCGGAGTGCCCTTGGGAGCCACGCCTTGCCCGGCCTTGATCCGTTCTTCGATCTGATCGCACAGGGTCGAAATGGAGGCCGTGAACCGCACCGGGTCGTCGTAGAAACCGACCTGGTTGATGAGCAGGGCGTCCCGACCCGAGATGGGGGCCGGATCGGCTTCCCGAAGACGGTTCAACCGCTGAAGGACCCGCCTGCGATCGTTCACGGTCTTGATGGCCGCCTTGAGTTTTTCGGCGGTGATGGTTTTTCCAGTCAACTTCTCCACCTCGACCATGTAGCGCAGGACCTCGGCTTTCCAGAGCTCGCGGTCGCAGGCCCGTTTCTGCTGCGGGACCTCCATGACCAGCATGGGCACGAGTTCGCCAAAGGCCTCGTAGGCCTTTTTCTTGCCGTCGCAGGTGGTCTCGCCCACGATCAAATCGCAGGACTCGGTAAAGGGACAGAGCTTGGCCATCTTGAAACCGATGAAGGACTTGATCAGGGCGCAGGTGTTGCGGGGAACGAGCTTTTCGGCCTCCTCCTTGCCGGCGTCGGCCCCGGAACAGAGGCCCACATGGACCGCGTCGGCGGCCAGGCTGATCTCCTCGGGCACGAAGACGCAGAACGACCCGATGACCTTCCGGCCCTGAGCCTTGGCGTCCTGAAGCTCCTTGATCCGCAGGCCGTGGACCTCGGACAGGACGAAATCCAGATACTCCATGCCCTGAAGCCGGCCCTGCTGGGACATGTAGATGTCGCCGTAGAACTTGCCCAGAACCTGAAGCAGGCCATCATGGGCCGGCAGATCAAGATTCAGCTTCTCCCACATCTCATGATACGATTGGCTCATACTGTTCTCCTCGGAATGGTTCTTGTTTATGGAATCCATCCTATACCCTTGGTCAGGGGAGAAAAGTCAAATCATTCCAGTCTATAGCCAAACCAATTCACAATTCAAACGATCTATAGACAAGACTGGTCTGCCTTGAATCTACTTGGTTTGGTCCTCATATTTTGGAAACGAAGGTTTGATTCAGCGACATGGTCATCCTCAAATAGCCAATCCCCAGCGCCGACAATCAAAAGGCCCGAAGCGACTGTTCGCTTCGGGCCTTCTTACGGGCACGCTTCAGGATCTGATCAAACCCAGGTGTTTGTCGAGCAGTCCTTGCCCGGGCCGCACTCGGGCAAAGGGATTTTCTGACCTTGGCGGTCCACGCGAACAAAGGTGATGCGGGTGTTGAAGACGGGTCGTTCGTCCACGGCCCCGTCCTCGTCGGCAAAGACCTCTACGCCATAGGTCACCGCGGTCCGGCCCTGATGCAGCCGATTGACCTGGAACCGGAGCATGGCCCCGCTGGAGACGGACTGGGTGAAGCGGACCTCGTCCATGCCCACGGTCACCAGGCGGCAGCCCCGGTATTCCCGCGAAGCCGTCAACCAGGCGAATTCATCCACCCATTTGAGGAGCATGCCGCCAAAGAGATAGCCGTGGTGATTCAAATGCTCGGGCCGGACCAGCGTGTAGAGATTCACGTCCTCACCCTCGGGGTCAGAACCGCACTACCAGGCTTCGGGCCTCGTCCATGGCCGCCAGCCTGGATTCCTTGGCTTTTTCCGGGCCCTGGAGCGTCGGCTGGACCACCACCGTGAAGATCTGCTCCAGGCCGATGAACCGCAAAAGCCACTCGAAATGCCTGGCCTGGAAGTTGATGGCGTCGGCCCCGGAATCAGGTGGATACTCCCCTCCCCTGGCGTAGGCCACAAAGGCCTTGCCCTCGGTCAGGCCATGATAACCTTCGGCCGTGGTCGTGAATGTGTAGGACGGTTGGATAATGACGTCCATGTAATGTTTGAGGACATAGGGAAAATTAAAGTTCCACATGGGCACGGCAAAGACGTAGCGATCAAAGGACGTGAAGTCCTCGATGACCGCCTCCACGGCTCTCCACCTGGCCTTTTGCTCCGCACTGTGCTCCAGACCGTGCATGATGTTGTACTTGGCCTCCAGCATGGCCCCGTCCAATTTGGGCAGGTCCATGGCAAAGAGATCCCGGACCTCGACCACGGCCTCGGGGTGCCGCTTCCGATAGGTCTCAACGAACACGTCGGCCACGGCCAGAGAATGGGATCGTTGCCCCCTGGGGGAGGCCTTGATGTACAAGAGTCTCTTCATGTCGGCTCCTCGTTTTCGCGTTGACGTTGATATTCCTTCTCTTCTAGTCTCTCAACGACCATGCGAACCGTCAACAGGAATTCGCTCCATGTCAATGAAAATCCAGCTCAAGCTCTTCGCCACCCTGGCCACGTTCAGACCTGATTCGGCCCAATGCTATGAATTGCCGGACGGGTCCACAGTGGAGGATCTCATCGCTACGCTCGGGATTCCGGAAAAGGAGGTCCATCTGATCTTCATCGACAATGCCCACGCCGAACGGGAAACCGTCATCAAGGACGGGGCCCGGGTGGCCCTGTTCCCGGCCGTAGGTGGCGGATGAGGGATCTGCTCGAGAACCTCAAGGCCGCGGCCAAACCCGGGGCCTTCAAGGACGGACGGCCCGGCCGGTTCATCGATCTTGAGGTCGTTCGATCCCTTGCCCGAAGCCATGGAATGCCCAGCCGCGAAATCGAGGCCCGGGCCTTGGACCTGGAAATCGTTCCCCAGCGCTATGCCCGGAACATGGCCCTGCTCGAATGCCGGGACCAGGCCCGCCTCCTGCGAAGCACTGTTTCCGTCGCCGGTCTGGGAGGCCTGGGGGGCTTCGTGGCCGAATTTCTGGCCAGAATGGGGGTTGGCAGTCTGACGCTTGCAGACCACGATCGCTTCGACGAGACCAACCTCAACCGGCAATTATACTGCACCGAGGCCGATCTCGGCCATTCCAAGGCCCTTGTGGCTGCCCAACGAATTCAGGCCGTCAATTCGTCACTGACCACAACCGTTATCGAGAACCGTCTCGACGCATTGACCTTTCCCGCCTTTCTGAACGGTGCCCAGGTCGTCGTGGACTGCCTCGACAACCATCCATCCCGATCCGACCTGGCCCGGGCGGCCGATCAGGCCGAAATCCCCCTGGTCACGGCATCCGTGGCCGGCCTGGTGGCTCAAGTTTCCACCGATGCCCGAACCTTTGCCGATCATTCCGGTCCTGAAGGATCAACTCCTGAAGACCGACTGGGCACCCTTGTCTTCGCCCCAGCCTTGGCGGCCTCCTGCCAGGCGGGGGCGGCCCTGGCCATTCTTCTCGGACACCCCTCGCCCCTCGACGGCCGCATGCTGGCCGCGGATCTCGAGGACATGACCTTCGCCGTCCTGAACCTTTGAACCGTCAGACTCTGTTTTTTCCGGACAAGTCAGTCCATCAAAACCGGACAAGTATCCCGATTTTCAACGGACCTGATTTCTTAATATACTGAATTCATTAAATCATAATACCTGGCCCGATCATTGCTTATTCCTGTAGGTTGAAATGACCGGCTCCGGACCGCCCGCGCTCGTCCCCTCCTGCGCGATGCTGGCCCGGGGCCGGTTCCATTTGAATCCCGCCGTCTTGAGTTTTTCTCCTTGAAGCCGTAACAGAGCAGAAAAAATCACAATCGTTCAAGGAGGATTCATGCTCCATCCTGTCGTTCTCTCCGGAGGCTCCGGCACTAGGCTCTGGCCTCTGTCCCGCAAATTCTACCCCAAGCAGCTTCTTCCCCTAGTCGGGGAGGAAACCATGATCCAGACCACCATCGGCCGGGCGGCCTCCCTGCCCGAGGCTGCCCCGCCCATCGTCATCTGCAACGAGGCCCACAGGTTCCTGGTGGCCGAGCAGATCCAGGAAGCCCGACTGCCCCACTCGGTCATCGTCCTCGAACCAGAGGGCCGCAACACGGCCCCGGCCGCGGCCGTCGCAGCCATCCTGGCCCTCGGGAAGGATCCCGAGGCTATGATCCTGGTCATGCCTGCGGACCACGTCATGACCGAGCCCCAAGGATTTGCCCAGGCCGTCCGCCAAGGTCTTCCTTATGCCTCCCAAAATCTTCTTCTGACCTTCGGCATCCGTCCGGACAGGCCCGAAACCGGCTACGGCTACATCCTTCAGGGCCGGGCCCTGGATGATGGGAGCGATCGGACTTTGGTCCATGCCGTGGATCAATTTGTGGAAAAACCCGATTTGGAAACGGCTCGGGCCTACGTGGAATCCGGGGACTATCTTTGGAACAGCGGAATCTTTCTCATGTCGGCCGCAACCTATCTTGAGGAACTGGAACGCTTTCTGCCCGAGGCCTTGGCCTCTTGCCGCAGGGCTGTGGACCGGGCCGCGTCCGACCTGGACTTCCTCCGGCTGGATCCCGAAAGCTTTCGGGACTGTCCGTCCGACTCCATCGACTACGCGGTCATGGAAAAGACCGATCGTGCCGCCGTGGTCTCCATGGAGGCCGGGTGGAGCGATGTCGGGTCATGGTCGGCCCTGATCGGCATCGGGTCCCCCGACGAGAACGGCAATGTCTGCCGGGGAGACGTCATGGCCCACGGCTCTAGGAACAACTACCTCCATGCCAGTCACCGTCTGGTGGCCACCGTGGGGCTCGAGAACCACATCGTGGTCGAGACCAAGGACGCCGTTCTGGTGGCCTCCCTGGACAAGGCCCAGGACGTCAAGGCCATTGTCGAGCGCCTTGTTTCCCGGGACCGCGAGGAGCACCTCCTCCACCGCAAGGTGTACCGACCATGGGGCAGCTACGAGGGCATCGACACCGGCGACCGGTTCCAGGTCAAGCGGATCACGGTCAAGCCCGGGCAAGTTCTCTCCCTCCAGATGCACCATCACCGGGCCGAGCACTGGATCGTGGTACG
The DNA here is from genome assembly GCA_009929795.1 of Deltaproteobacteria bacterium. Taxonomy (NCBI): domain Bacteria; kingdom Pseudomonadati; phylum Myxococcota; class Myxococcia; species Deltaproteobacteria bacterium. The sequence goes on from RZZR01000014.1 coordinate 14,201, forward strand.
GGGCACAGCCAAGGTGACCAACGGGGAAAAGACATTCCTGCTGGGCGAGGATCAGTCCACCTACATTCCCCTGGGCACGGTCCATCGCCTGGAAAACCCGGGAAAGATTCCCCTGGAACTCATCGAGGTCCAGACCGGGTCCTATGTTGGCGAAGACGACATTCAGCGATACGAGGACCTCTATGGACGGGCCGAGCCCTCATCCTGACCCGGAATCCTCCGACCCCGACCGAGACTCCGACCGCAGGGAAAAAGCCCTCAAGGCCGTTCTGGCCAGACTTCTGACCGCCCATGCCAAGGCCTTGAATCTGGCCCGGGCCTCGGCCGGGGAACTCCTGGAAGCCGTCCTTGAAAAGGAGGCCCTCCAGGAAACCAGAACCCACAGCGAACGGAATCTTCAAGCCCTCATGAATGCCGTTCCCTTCCGGACGACCATCATCGATTCCAAGGGCAGACTCCAGCTTTCCAACGATTCGGCCCTGAACATGCTTCGCGGGGCCGACTTCGCCCGCCATGTCCCGGCCAGGGTGGCGGCGGGCATTCAGGGATGTCTCCGGACCGGAACCCCATACAGGGGCCGTGAAAAGCTGGGCGATCGACATCTGGTCTACACCGTCGTCCCATCCATGGACGATGACGGCCGGATCGAGCGGCTGGTCGTCATCGAACAGGATATCACATTTCAGATGAGCATGAAACGCCACGGTTCGGTCTCCCAGAAGCTTGAAAGCCTGGGAACCATGGCCGCAGGCATCGCCCACGATTTCAATAACAAACTGGGCACCATCGCCATCTTTTCACAACTCGCCATGGAGGTACTGGAGCCGGACCACCCGGTCCGCAAGTACGTTCACCGGATCCAGAAGACCGTCCAGACCTCCAAGCAGCTCACCGAACAGGTTTTGACCTTTGGCCGTGGAGACACCCGACCCAAGATCGTTCTCGACCCGGTCCCGGTCCTCCGTGACGCCGTCAAGTTCGTCCGCCGGACATCCCCGCCCAGCGCGGTCTTTCACGTCGACCTGCCTGACAAGGCTCCGACCATTCTAGCCAACTCCATTCACCTCCACCAGATCGTCCTCAATCTGACCTCCAACTCCCTGGACGCCATGCCCGACCAGACCGGAGACATCTGGATCTCCCTGGACGAATCGGCCGCCCCCGCCGAGGTCGAAATCGGATTTTCCGGACCGCATCTGCTGTTGACCTTCCGGGATAACGGCTGCGGCATGAATCAGGAGACCCTTGAAAAAGCTCTCCAGCCCTTCTTCACCACCAAGGTCGACGGCAAGGGAAGCGGCATGGGACTTTCCGTGGTCCACGGCATCGTTAAGGGAATGGGCGCGACCATGCGCATCGACTCATCGCCGGAGACGGGGACGGCCTTCTTCATCTCCATCCCAATCTACGAGCCCTGCTGAACAATCAGGACAGCTTGGCGAACTTTCGGATCAGGCGGGCCTTGACCTCGGCCGGGACCAGGCCTCCGACCTCTCCCCCCAAACGGACCACATCCTTGATGATCGTCGAGCTGATGAAGAGCCACCTGTAGTCGGTCATCAGAAAAACGGTCTGGATGTCACGCTTGAGTCTTCGGTTCATGAGAGCCATCTGAAACTCGTACTCGAAGTCCGAGACGGCCCGAAGACCGCGCAGAATAGCCGCCGCGCCCTTGGTCTGGACGAAATCCACCAGCAGGCCATAAAAAGGCTCCACAACCACCCGGGGCTCGTCGCGAAAGACGTCTTGGGCCATGGCCACCCGTTCCTCCAAAGTGAACAGCGGACTCTTGGGAGTGTCGGCGGCTGGGGCCACCACGACCTGGTCAAAAATCCTCAGCCCCCGGTGGATCAGGCTGCAATGTCCATTGGTCAGGGGATCAAAGGTCCCTGGGTACACGGCGATATTCAATTTCTTGTCCATATGCGTATCCTCGTCTGACCGTACTCCCGGTCCTTGAGTTCGCTCAGCCCGTGGTCTCGAGGCAGATGAACCTCCAGATCCCGCTCGATCTCCGCGCAGACAATCCCCCCCGATTGCAGCCTCTGACTCCGAATCAGGGCTTCCAGAGCCGGCTCCAGGAGCCCGAGCCCATACGGAGGATCCAGAAAGCACAGACCGAACTCCATTGGCGGACCCTGCAGGAAAAAACGGACCACATCATCCCGAAAAACCATGTAGCGGTCCTGCCTCAGGCCCAGAAGATCGGCGTTCGCCCGGATGATCTTGGCCGCCTTGTCGCTTCGCTCCACGAACACGGCCCGCCGGGCACCGCGACTCAGGGCCTCAAAGCCCAAGGCTCCGCTCCCGGCAAACCCGTCGAGCACATCCAGCCCGAGCCAATCGATACCCAGAGAGTCGAGCATGGAAAAGAGCGACTCCCGGACCCTGGCCGTGGCCGGCCTGTAGCCCGGCCCCTGCCCGGTCCGGATGGTTCTTCCGCCCAGTTCCCCTCCGACGAGGCGCACAGTCTACTCCTCCTGCCGGTCTTCCGTTTCGTCCCGGGCCAGTTCCATGGGGCCGGCCTGGTGGTAGATGTCGGAAATAAGGCTGGCCAGTCTGGAATTGATGTTCACCAGGTTGTCCCTGATCTCGGTCTGCTGGTACCATGGCAGCTGGTGGACTGTGCTCAGTCTGCGGACGAGCAGGTCGGCCTTGGCCCTGGTTTCGTCCGTCAGATAAATCCAGTCGATGCCCGGTCGGGCCTTTTCCTTGGGCACGGTCACGGCCACGACCCGGTCGGCCTCCAGTTCGCATTCCTCGAGATAGTCGGGAATATGGACATCGTAGCCATGCCGGCTTCGGATCAGATCGGCCAGAACCTGCTGGGAGTCGTACTCGCCATGGACGAGAAAAATCTTCATCCCCGGATTGCGGAAATGAGACAGCCAGGCCATGAGCTGGGACTGTCCGGCGTGGGCCGAAAATCCGTTAATGGTGAAGACCTTGGCCTCCACGGCCAACTGCTCGCCGAGGATGCGGATTTCTCTGGCCCCGTCCACAATCTTCCGGCCTGGCGTGCCCATGGCCTGAAAGCCGACAAAGACGATGGAGGCCCCCTTTTTCCAGATGTTGTGACGGAGATGGTGTTTGATTCGCCCCGCATTGGCCATACCGCTGGCCGAGATGATCACGGCTGTCCCCGGGGTGGAGTTGATGGCCATGGACTCCTCGGTGGTCAGGGTGAACCGGAGATTGGGAAGATCAAGAGGGTCCTCACCCTTTTCCAGGACGGATCTGCTCTCTCGATCGAACACGCTCCAATGTTTGCGGAAAATCTCGGTGGCCCTGATGGCCAGGGGGCTGTCCAGAAAGATAGGGACATCCGGGGGAAGACGTCCCTCCTTGGCCAAAAGCCGGAGGCAATAGATGACCTCCTGGCTCCGTTCCACTGCAAAGGCAGGGATGATGACCTTCTGGCCGTGCTTGTAGCTGTAGGCGATGGCCTCGGCCAACTCGTCGCGGCTCAGGGATTCGTTCTTGTGGTCTCTGGCCCCGTAGGTCGATTCCATGAATAGGAAATCGGCGTTGACGGCGATATTGGGGTCCCTGATCAAGAGCTGATCGGGCCGACCCAGATCCCCGGTGAAAATCAACTTCGTACTTTTGCCGTCTTCATCCACCCAAATCTCGATGAAGGCCGAGCCCAGAATATGGCCGGCGTCGTTGAACTTGACCTTGATCCCCGGGGCTGGCTCGAAGGTCTCGTAATAGGACACGGATTTGAGGAGCGCCACGGCCCGCATGGCGTCTTCCTGGTCATAAAGGGGCTCCACCGGGGCCTTGCCGTGCTTGGCCCGACGGTTGTTCTCCCATCTGGCCTCCATTTCCTGGATATGGGCGCTGTCCGCCAGCATGATCTCCAGGAGGTCCCTTGTGGGCTCCGTGGTATAGACCGGATTGGAGAACCCTTCCCGGACCATCTTGGGCAAAAGGCCCGAGTGGTCGATATGGGCATGGGTCATGAGAATGAAGGACAGTTCGGTTGGATCGAAGAATTCGGTCCGGTTCAGGTTCCGGCTCTCGATTTCCTTGTTGCCCTGATGCATGCCGCAGTCCACGGCGAACCTCACCCCTCCGGCATCAAGCAGAAAGCACGAACCGGTCACCGTCCTGGCCGCGCCCATGAATCGAATTTTCATAACGTTTCTCCCGTCGCAATCGGAATCCGTTGATCGGCGAAGGGCCGGTCGGCCCGCACATCAATGGGTCTATTGAATTCCCGGCCTGGAGGCAAGAAATCCCACTGCACCGGATTCTCCCCCGCCCGGGCCCGGCCGCGAATTGATTTTGACCTTTCGGTCCATTGAGGATATTGAACAAAGTTTGACCGGATAAGACCGAGACATATTTTCCCATCAAGGAGAACCCGCAACATGGATCAGAGAAAGCAGAACCCCGCCGAGGGCCAGAAGGACATCCTCGCCGAGATTGAACAGGAAGCCGACCAGGACATGCACCCGGTCCTGAAATGGATTCTGGACCACATCCGCTTCATCGCCGTGGGCATAGCCGGCGTGGTTCTGGCCGTGGCAGCCTTTCAGGGCATCCAATGGCATTTCGACTCCCGCAACGCCGACCTGGAAAACAGGCTCACGGCCATCATCGACCAGACCAACGCCACCGAGCGGATTTCCGGACTGGAGACCTTTCTGGCCGAGGCCCCGAAATCTTTGAGGGACCGGGCCAGTCTGGCTCTGGTCCAGGCCCTGATGGAGTCCGAACGGTATGTCGAGGCCGAGGCCGTCTGGACCCGCCTGACGGCATCAAACGACCGGGAACTGGGAATCGTGGCCGCCTTCGGTCTGGCCAAGACCTTTGCCCTGCAGGCCAAGTACGAGGCGGCCCTGGCCGAGCTTGTCAAAATCAAGGCCCAAAATCTCGAGGAATACAAGTTCTTCCTGAACCAGGAAATCGCCGCCGTGGCCGAATCGGCCGCCGACTTGAAGGAGGCCCTGGCCGCCTATGAGGACTTGAAGGCCCTGGGTGAAACAAACGTGGACATGGCCTATGTCGACTACAAGATACGCCATATTCAAGCCCGAATGCAGACCGAATCTACGGAAACGGCCCCTGAAGAGTCCCAGGGCTGAGCCGACCCTAACTCCGAAGCGCAACAGGAAGGTCCCGACATGAACGAACTGCTCCTTTCGCCCGAAGCCGGCGGCCCCCACCTTCTCCTTGGCAACGAGGCCATCGTCCGCGGAGCCCTTGAGGCCGGAGTGGGTTTCGTATCCTGCTACCCGGGCACACCGTCGTCCGAGGTTCCCGACACCTTTTTCCGACTCTCCCCCAAGGCAGGGTACTCCTTCGAGTATTCCGTCAACGAAAAGGTGGCCATGGAAGTCGCCGGAGGGGCGGCCCTGGCCGGCGTGCCCTCCCTGGTGACCATGAAACATGTGGGCGTAAACGTGGCCGCCGACCCCATGATGACCCTGGCCTATATCGGAACTCCAGGGGGGCTGGTCATCCTGAGTGCCGACGATCCCGGCTGCCACTCCAGCCAGAACGAACAGGACAACCGGATATATGCCCGCCTCGGGGGCCTGCCCTGCTTCGAGCCCGCCTCGGCCCAGGAGGCCAAGGACATGACCCGCGAGGCTCTGGTCCTCTCGGCCCGTCTGGGCCAGCCGGTCTTGTTGCGGACCACCACCCGGGTCAACCATCTCCGGGGCCCAGTCATTTTCGAGGCCCTGCCGGAAGCAAGGTCCAAAGGCCGGTTCGTGAAGACGCCCGGACGCTTCGTGCCCATCCCGGCCGTGGCTCGGACCAGGCACCCGGCCCTGCTCTCGGCCCTGACCGACATGAAGAATGAAAACGAGTCCTCGTCCTGGAACATCCGCCATGGCCAAGGTCGAATCGGCTTCATCTCCTCGGGCATCTCCCGGGCCTACTTGGCCGACGCCCTGGAAGGCCTCGGCAATCCCCAAGTCCAGGTTCTGGAACTCGGTCAGAGCTATCCATTGCCTGCGTCCCTGATCCTCGACTTCCTCCGCCACGTGGATCTGGCCGTCATCGTCGAGGAACTCGAACCGGTCATGGAGACCGAGATCCGGGCCCTGGCCCAGGAGCACGGCCTGGCCGTCAAGATCATGGGCAAGGGGCCCCGTCTGCCCCGCACGGGCGAGTATTCGGTCCGGATCGTCATCGCGGCCGTTCGCCAGGCCCTGGGAATGCCCGATCCCGAGGAATCCATCTGCTCCGCCGAGCCAAACCTGCCCATGAGGCCGCCGAATCTTTGCGCCGGATGCCCGCACCGGGCCGCGTACTACGCCGTCCGCCAGGTCTATGGAGACGAAGCCGTCTATTCATCGGACATCGGTTGCTATACCCTGGGCATTCTCCCGCCGCTCAAAACCGCCGACTTCCTGCTCTGCATGGGTTCCTCCATCTCGGCCGGGTCCGGCGCGGCCCGGGCCGGTTCCGACCCGGTGGTGGCCTTCATCGGCGACTCGACCTTCTTCCACTCCGGGGTGACCGGCCTCATCAACGCCGTGCACAACGAGCATGACATCCTCCTGGTCATCCTCGACAACCGGACCACGGCCATGACCGGCCACCAGCCCCATCCAGGGGTGGATCAGACCGCCATCGGCCCGAACCCCAGACCCGTAGACATCGAAAAAATCGTCATCGCCTGCGGCGTCGAGCACATCCGGGTGGTCAAACCCCTGAACTACAAGGCCACGGTCAAGGCATTGGAAGAGCTCAAGGCCCTCTCCGGGGTCCGGGTCCTAATCGCCAAGGACCCCTGCACCTTGTTCGCCCGTCGTATTCTGGGCCGCAAGCCCGGACAGGTGGCCTACGTCGTCCCCGGCCGGGAAAAGGACTGCCTTCCCCTGGCCCGGGATCTGGCCTGTCCGGCCTTTTTCGTTCACGACGGAGGCCTGGGAATTGACCCCCTGATCTGTGCCGGATGCATGCTATGCGTCCAGGTCGGCGAACATATCAAGGCCAAAAGCAGGAGCTGAACATGGACAAAATCCGCATTTTCCTGACAGGAGTCGGAGGCCAGGGGACCCTGACCGCCACCACCCTTCTGGCCAATATTGCTCTGGACAACGACATTCCGGTCACGGCCGGGGAGATCCACGGCATGGCCCAGCGGGGCGGGGTCGTCGAATCCTTCGTGCTCATGGGCGGATGGAAAAGCCCCCGCATCGATCTCGGCGAAGCCGACATTCTCCTCGGATTCGAACCCTTGGAAACCCTCCGGGCTTTGCCCTATCTGAAGAAGAACGGCCTCATCGTCTCCAACAGCGAGCCCATGCTTCCCCCGGGAGTTGCCGCCGGCCGCGAGTCCTATCCAGATCTGGATCTGATCAAATCCAAGGCTTCTGCCTGGGCCTCCAAGACCCTGTTTCTTCCCTGCCGTTCCCTGGGCATCGAGGCCGGAAGCCCCCTGGCCGCCAACACCGTGCTCATGGCCGCCTTGTTCGGCTCCGGGGCACTGCCCTTCGGGCTCGACGCTCTGGAGCGGGGCATCGGCATGTACATGAAACCGAAGATCGTGGATTTGAACATTCGGGCCATGCGCCTGGCCGACCGGGCCCTGGCCAACTGAGCGAACCACGTCAGCCGAAACACGGAAGCAAGTGCCGCCATGACCTTAGCCCGGGACCGCTTTCTCCACACCCTGAAGCACCTCCTGTCGGACCTCGATCCCCTGAGTCCGCTCCGGCCGGGCATGGAGGCTCTGCTGACCTACACGGCCAGGGAGATGGGCTATCCCCGCATGGCCCTGACCATCTTCGACCCCAAAACCAATCTGCTCCGCTGCAGCGCATCCCACGGCCATTCCCAGACCTCGGCGGTCTCCTATACCCCGGGCCAGGGCATCGTCGGTCTGGTCCAGTCCACGGGCCAGGGCATCATCGTCCCCATCATGGCCGAAGACCCCAGATTCTTGAACTTGGCCGGCCGCCGCAGCGCCCCTGAGCTTCACGAACTATCCTATGCTGCCGTGCCGGTCTTCCCTGCCGGAACAGCCCAGGAAGCCGAAGTCATCGGGGTGCTGAGCGCCGACATTCCGGCCTCGGCAGACAGATCCCTGGACACCCTGGCCCGGCACCGTCTCTTCCTGGAAATCCTGGCTGCGGTCATCGCCCGACAGACTGCCTACATGCAGGAACGTCTCCAGATGCAGAGCGATCTGGCCCCGGACCTCGGTCTGGATTGCGCCGGCCAAGATCTGGCTAGAAACAGCATCGTGGGCACGTCCAAGGCCATGGCCGGAATCATGGCCCAGATCCGCCAGGTGGCCGGCACCCGGGCTACCGTCCTCCTCCGCGGCGAATCCGGTACAGGCAAGGAGCTTCTGGCCCAGGCCATCCACAACATGAGCCCCAGATCCGGCGGCCCCTTTGTCCGCCTCAACTGCGCCACGCTCCCGGCCCACCTGGTCGAGAGCGAATTGTTCGGGCATGTGCGGGGGGCGTTCACCGGAGCGGTGGACAGCAAGCGGGGCCGTTTCGAACTGGCCGACAAGGGCACTCTGTTTCTGGACGAGATCGGGGAATTGTCGTCGGACACCCAGGCTAAGCTCTTGCGGGCCCTGCAGGAAGGGGAGATCCAACGTCTGGGCAGCGAAAAGACCACCCACGTGGACGTTCGGATCATCTGCGCCACCCACCAGAATCTCGAGGAAATGATCGAGGCCAGGTTATTCAGGGAGGATCTCTACTACCGGATCAACGTCTTTCCGGTCTTCATCCCCCCCCTGCGGGACCGGAGGGAAGACATCCTGGTCCTAGCCGAACATTTTCTGCAGTCCTTTTCCAGGGAATACGGCAAGGACATCAAGCGGATCTCGACTCCAGCCATCGACCTGCTCGTCCAGTACCACTGGCCCGGCAACGTCCGGGAACTGAGAAATTGTCTGGAGCGGGCCGTACTCCTGTGCATGGAAACGGCCATCCGGACCTATCATCTACCCCCGACCCTGCAGACGGCCGAAAGCTCGGCCTCGGAAGTGGACCTCTCTTTCGGCGAGGCCGTTTCCAAATTCGAGCAGGAGGTCATTGTCGATGCCCTGAAAAAAGCCCGGGGCAACATGCTCCAGGCCGCCCGGGATCTGCGGGCCAGCTATCGGATCATCAACTACAAGGTCAAGAAATACCGGATCGACTCCAAGAAATACCGGTAGTTCCAGACGGAAATGCCGTCGTCTCAAAACGATCGGTCAGCGGCGGTCCTTGTAGGAACCACAGCCCAGAAAGTCCTCCCCCGTGGACATCTCGTAGTACCTGATTCCCCAGCCCACGACCCGGCCCGAGCGAACGCCCACCGGGGTGAAACACTCGGGGAGTTGCAGACGCTTGCCGCCTCGAACCGTGCCGCAACCGGTCCTATATACAAGGAACTCGGTGCCGTGGACGGTTTCCGAACACCACGGGGATCCGAGCAGATCGAGGACGTTGTCCTTGGGCAGGCCGATTTCCAGACGGCCCATGTCCATTCTGACCTGGGTTTCGGTATGAATCCCGGAGGTCCGGGAAGGACCCGCGCATCCGGCCGTCAAAATTCCGGCCGCCAGCATACATGCCATGAAGACCCGAAAAACCATGTCGCCTCCCGCCCCGAACAGGGCATTGTCATTTTTTCGGCTTTGTGCCACCTCTTGTCCATGAGTCTTGCATCTCGCGCGCCACTTCAGACCGGAAGATATCGGTTGAACCAGATGGTCAAGGCGGTCCTCGTCCGCCATCTGGCCGACCTGAGCCGATTGAACCATTCGGCCTCCGAACGATCCGTGTCCCTGTACGGGATCCTCAAAAAAGACCCCATTGGCGAGTTCAGGCCCAACGAGATCGAGTCCATGCTTAAAGACGTCCAAAGATTGCCTGGAGTTCGCAGTCTGGACATCCGCCTGGAAAACTGGAACGTTTCCCCGCGGGGGACCGGCTGGGAAATCCGGGCCGTCCACCGCCGGGCGGCCGGGCCGGAACGTCTGGAAGATGTCCGCATCGACCGACCGGAGGACATCGTAAACGTCCTCCAGGACATGGGCTTTGGACTGGACCCGGAATCGGAAAAACCATGAAACCGCCCTCTGGAATCGGCTCCAAGACCGATTGCGGGCAGAAGAGAGGCCGACCATGACCTACGACATAGCCAAGCTCGACACCACCATCGAAAACCTCGGCGAGGCCAAGATCCCTTCGCCCATGCCCTTCGGGCGCTTCATTCCAAACGATCAGACCTGCCTGGTCCACATCAACAGCGAGCTCGACAAGGAATCCTGCAAGGCCCCCACCTATTGCGACTTCGAGGAGGCCGGGCCCAGGGAATTCACCTACTTCGATCCGCCCAAGACCAAATGCGCCCTGGTCACCTGTGGCGGGCTCTGCCCGGGCCTGAACGACGTCATCCGGGCCATCGTCATGGAGGCCCACCACAACTACCGGATTTCGGCCACCTTCGGCATCCAGTACGGCCTTCAGGGGTTCATTCCCAAATACGGCCACGACCTGATCGAACTGACCCCCAAGGCCGTCGCCGACATCCACGCCTTCGGCGGAACCATCCTGGCCTCCTCGCGCGGGCCCCAGCCCCCCGAGGAGATCGTCGACGCCCTGGAGCGGATGAATGTCAGTGTCCTGTTCATGATCGGCGGCGACGGCACCATGAAGGCCGCCTCCAAGATCGCCTCGGTCATCGCTGAGCGCCGACTGAAGATCTCCATCATCGGCATCCCCAAGACCATCGACAACGACATCAACTTCGTCAGCCGGTCCTTTGGATTCGACACGGCCGTGGAAAAGGCCACCGAGTCCATCCAATGCGCCCACGTCGAGGCCACCGGGGCTCCCAACGGCATCGGCATCGTCAAGCTCATGGGCCGCGAGTCCGGCTTCATCGCCGCCCAGGCCACCCTGGCCCTTAAGGAGGTCAACTTCGTCCTCATCCCCGAGTCGCCCTTCGACCTTCACGGGCCCAAGGGGCTGATCAAGGCCATCGAGGACCGCATCGTCAAGAGACGGCACGCAGTCATCGTCGTCGCCGAGGGGGCCGGTCAGGAGCATTGTCAGATCGAGCACAAGACCGACGCCTCGGGCAACCCCATCCTCGGAGACTTCAGCGAGATCCTCATCCGGGAGATCAAGGCCCATTTCAAGGCCAAGGAAATCCCCTTAACCCTCAAATACATCGACCCCAGCTACATCATCCGCTCCATCCCGGCCAACGCCAACGACCGGGTCTATTGCGGCTTCCTGGGCCAGCACGCCGTGCACGCCGCCATGGCCGGGAAGACGAACATGGTCGTCAGCAAGCTTCAAGACCGTTATGTGAACATCCCCCTCGATCTGGTGACCCTCAAGCGCAAGAAGATCAACACCAGCTCCAACTATTGGCGGGCCGTGGTCGAATCCACGGGACAACCCCTGTCCATGAAAAACGACGCGCCCGTCGAGACGGGAAAGAATACGTAAGGATTCCGGCCCATGAGTTCCAAGACCCGCATTCTAGCCCTGGTGACGGTTGCCGCCGTCGTTTTTGTGGTCGGCACCGTCATCTACAGGCTGATCCTGCTCAAGAACCCGCCTCCGCCGGTGTACGTTCCCCCGCCCCCGGCCATCGAGCAGCCGGTTTTAACACCGGAGGACGAACCCGGGCCCGAACCTCGAAGCGACATCAAGCCCGCCCCGCTCGAGCCCATCGAGACCGAACCCGCCGAACCGGAAGCCCAACCCGTTGAGCCGGAACCGGCCATGCCCGAGTCGGACCCCGTGGTCACCCCGGAATTTCCGGCCGATCTGGCCGTGTTCCTGGCTGGCCACTACCGCCCGTCCGGCAGCGTCCTGAATCCCGAGTCCACGGGCCTCCTGGCCCTGGACGTCAAGACCGTGAACATGCGCTACGGCACTGAACTCCTGGGCCTGGATCCCGGTCCGGCCGACGATCTCGACCAGGCCAGGAACTCGGTCTTTCGACACGTCCTAAGCCCTGCCACCATCCGGGTCCTGTCCTTTCTCTACGCCGGACAATTCGTCGAGGAGCTGCGTCTGGCGGCCACGGAGATCACGGTGGAATTCCCGGCCGACGGAAACGCCACGGTACGCAGAGCCCTGACCCCCGACCAGCGCCGGGAATTCTTCGTCCTTTTATCCGATAAAATCAAGGACGTCGGCCAGGCCCTGGTCTCCCTGACCGGGAACCGGAAGGTCATGGATCTGACCCGCGACTATGTCCGCCGCGTGGACGAGGTCAACAACGCCTATTTCTACTTCTGGAAATTCAAAGACCAGGGCACGCCCCAGGACCTCGAAGACGCCGGCAAGGAGATCAAAAACGCCATCCTGGCCCGGGAACAGGCCCGGCAGAACCTCAAGCAGGCCGTTCTTGAAGGAGTCCGCATCAACACCCTGAACGGAAACGAGCTGCTCTACATGGCCCAATGGACCTACCGCCGCCTGGCCGCGGACCCGTCCCTGGCCGATGCTTTGAACTCCATGGGCCGAGCCCTCATCGACCTGTCGTCCAGACTGGACAGGGAAACGCCATGACCTCGTCTCCCCAGGCCGGACCCTTCCGTCCCGGGCTGATTGCAGGCCTGGTCATGACCGCCCTCCTGGCCGGGGCCTGCGTTCTTTCCGCCCTTGGCTACGGCGAACGGGCCGTGAATGTCCTGGGGGGCGAGGCCCTGCGAGCCGAGAACGACCGCTATCTGGAAACGACCATGAACAAGGCCGTGGCCAGCTTCGCGGTCATGTCCGTGCTCAAAGCCGGACTGTCCATCATCGAGGGCAGCGACGTCGGGGCCAGCCTCGGCCTGTCCATGCACGTGCAAATCGGCGACTTCGTCCAGCCTGCCTACGATTACGTGGACATCGCCTGGCGGACCCTGCTCCTCGGCTCGGTGACCCTTCTGGGCATCCGCTATCTGCTCCAGGCCACCATGGTCGTGGACTCCTGGCTCTTGACCGCCACCTTCGCCCTGGCCCTGGCCGTCTGGCTGACGGTCTGGCTTTTGCCGAACCTGCACCGTTTGAAGCAGACCCTGACCGACCTGTTGCGGGTGGCCGTCGTGGGCACCCTGGCCCTCTACTACATCCTGCCCCTCTCGGTCTGGGGAGCGGCCAGGCTTTCGGAACTCATCACCGCCCCGGCCATCCGGGAATCCGAAGCCGGCTTCACGGCCGCCAAGGAGGAGCTCTTCCCCGAGAACGAGACCATCCCCCAAGGGCTCATGGACAAGTTCGAGGCCGCCCAAAACAAGATGCGGGACGTCTTCGTCTTCCTGAAGGACCGGGCCCGGGACATGATCGTCTGGACCGTCCAGATCATCGCCGGGTACATCTTCGACTGCCTGGTCTTTCCGGTGACCCTCTTCTACCTCCTGCTCTGGGCCACTCGGGGGGCCCTGGGCTACGTCTTCCAGCTCGGATTCCAGCGGGCCCTGGTCCGCGACCTGGCCCGGGTTTTGGGTCAGAGACCGCAGGTACGGGACACGGCTTAGACAATCCTTTCCGTTTTCCCCACGTGGCCGTGGGCTAGAACAACCCGACCAAAATCAGACGGCCCGGGCATCGAGATGATGTCCGGGCCGTCCGTCTTCCTGGCTCAATGCTTTCCGGGACACTCTACGGCCGAGCATCCACCCTTGCCTTTCCCTTCCCCGAACGAATCCGCGCGATGATCATGGTCGATTCGACGAAGATGACTAGGGCCATGACCACCAGGGCCACGGCGATGATCCCCAGGGTCGCGTCCTTGGCCGGGCCGGTGAAATAGCCGGTCTTCGGGTTGAACATGTTCCAGCCCAAGGCGGCCAGGGTCGTGGCGGTCATGAACACAGCCGGAAGGAAGGTGTAGACCGTTGGCTTCCGTTTTCCGGCCAGGTAGGCGCTGATGACGATCAGGGCGATGGCCGCGATGAGCTGGTTGGAGGCCCCGAACATCTTCCAGATGGTCTGGTAGTCGTTGGACAGGGCCAGAAAAAGGGATGGGATCACCACCACGGCCGTTCCAACGATCTTGTTATTGATCAGCCTGGAATTCGGGGCCAGGGTCTCGCAGAAAATGAACCGGCCGAGCCGGGTCGAGGTGTCCAGGGAGGTCATGACGAATGTCTTGACCATGGAGGCCCCGAGCAGGGCGGCCAGCCCCACTCCGAGGCCGGGGACGACGTGCCCAGCCAGATTTCCGAACCCGCTGCCAAAGGCCACGATCCAGCCTTGGGACAGGGCGCTTCCGAAATATTGCTCCACGGCCACGGCCGCGTCCGTTCCCTCCGGAGCCAGGCCCCACTTGAGTCCGGCCCCGACCACCAGGACCACCAGAAAGGCCAAAACCCCCTCCATGAGCATCCCGCCGTAGCCCACGATCCTGCCGTCGGTCTCCTTGGCCAGCTGCTTGGAGGTCGTGCCCGTGGCCACCATGGTGTGGAACCCGCTGACCGCCCCGCAGGCCACGGTGATGAACAGCATCGGCCAGACCGGGTTGTTTCCGGCTATGAACCCTCCGGTCATGGCCGGGGCCGAGATCTCGGGGTGGACCACGATGACCCCGACGAAGCCCAGAACCAGACCGACAAAGAGCTGAATGGCCGAGAGGAAGTCCCTGGGCTGGAGCAGGAACCAGACCGGCAGAAGCGAAGCCACGGCGCAATAGGCGAAAAGGATGACGACGACCGTGTTCTCCTTGAGCTCCGGGCTCCAGTCCGCCGGCAGGGCCAGCGGATAATGAAATCCGACCCAGACCAGGCCGTACATGGCCGCCACGGCCAGAATCGTGGCCACGGTGGTGTTCAGCTTCAGCCTGTACACGGCCTGGCCCAGAAGCATGGCCACGATGCAGACCCCGGCCGTGGGAATGACCAGTTCGGGTTTCTTGATGAGCGCCGTGGCCGAACTCTCGGCGAAAACGGTGATGATGAAGATGAGCGTCAGCCAGAGAAGCAGGCCGAAGATGATTCTGGTCCCCTTGCCCACGGTCGTCCCGGCGATCTCGGCAATGCCCCGGCCCTGGTGACGGACCGAGAGCATGAGGGACATGTAGTCATGGACTCCACCGATGAACACGCAGCCCAGGGCGATCCACAGGGTCGGCAGGGCCCAGCCGTAGATGGAAACGGCGATGATCGGCCCGACAATTGGCCCGGCCCCGGCAATGGACGAGAAATGATGGCCCCAGAGAAACATCTTTCGGGCCGGGACAAAATCGACTCCGTCCTCCAGGGCCACGGCCGGGGTAGGCCGATTGTCATCGGCCTCGATCAGCCTGTCCTGAAGGAATTTCCCATAAAAGCGGTAGGCCAGGTAAAACCAAGCCAGAACCACGGCGACAACAATCAGGATGAGCATGACGATACGACTCCCGTGTTACGGGTTCAACGCAGGGCCAGAAACCAGGCCCCGGCCACGACAAACGGGACCATGGCCCCGCAAGCGAATCCAAAAAGCTTGCCGGGGCGTCCCGCGATCCGAAGGCCGATCCCGGCTCCCCAGCCCAGGGCCAGTCCGGCCACAAATCCGAACAGATGGGCCAGAAGATCGGTCCGCTCCCCGGCCGTGCCCAGCATGGCCAGCATGCCAAGGCCGGCGGCCACCGGGACCCCGGCCCGAGTCCAGCGCTGGGGAAGATCCAGGGAAACGGCCATGCCCGAAAGGATGCCCACGGCCCCGAACACGGCCGTGGAACCGCCGATGGACAGATGGCCCGGCCCCCGGATCCAGGCATTCAGGACATTGCCCAGGATTCCGGCCGCAAGGGTCAAAAGCCAGGCCGGTCCCGGCCCCAGCCTTCGGGAGGCCGTGCCCACGAACACGGCCAGGCCCAGGCTGTTGGCCAGCAGATGGCCGACATCGGCGTGCAGAAACAGGGCTGTCACCGTCCGATACCATTGCCCGGCCAGCATCAGGGCGCTGTCGGCCTGCCCGGCCTCGAGCCATTCCCAGGCCGGACGGTCCAGAAAGGGCTGCACGGCCTGGATGCGCAGCCCGAGCAGGGTGAAGGCCAGGGTCCAGAGCAGCGTGGCCCCGATGGACAGGCTTTCGGGCTCCACGACCGGGACGGGCTCTCCCGCCTCCTCCGAGGCATATTCCTCGATCTCCCTTTTGGCCCGTTCCTCCCAATCGGGGTGGACCAGAAGCTCAGACCGTTCCTGGGTTTTGGAGACCCGATGAGGCACGAACAGGGCCTGGAGGACCAGGGACCATTCCCTGATCCGGCCATGCCGTCCAC
The DNA here is from genome assembly GCA_009929795.1 of Deltaproteobacteria bacterium. Classification (NCBI taxonomy): domain Bacteria; kingdom Pseudomonadati; phylum Myxococcota; class Myxococcia; species Deltaproteobacteria bacterium. The sequence continues at coordinate 30,386 of RZZR01000014.1, forward strand.
CGCCCATGCTGTCCGGATCGACAGCCTCCAGGGTGACGAACTCCGTTTCGCGGACCGGGTCCGGCGATCGTGGAGCCGGGGCCTCCCGACGGATTCTGGTCCGGCGAAAGACCCGCATCAGGCCCCTTCCCTCAAGCCGGCCAGGGCCTCCACGACCTTGGAGGCCCTGCGTTCTCCGAATCCCGGCAGGCCCGACACGTCCTCGATCCCGGCGGCCAGCATGGCCTCGACGGACCCAAACCGCTCCCAGAGCAGGGCTGCGGTTTTCGGCCCGATGCCCGGCAGGGCCTCGACCCGGCTGGCCAGGGCCGGTTTGGTTCTGGCCCTGCGCTGTCCGGTGAGGACAAACCGATGGGCCGCGTCCCGGACCCCCTGGAGGAACAAAAGGCCGGGGCTACCCGGCCGGAAGGCCACGGGATTCTTCCGGCCCGGCACAAAGACCCGGTCCCCCAGCTCGCCGCCCCGGCGGGTCTCGCCCTTGGCCATGGCCGCTAGCGGAAAAACGACCCCGGTCTCGCCCAGGACCCGGGACACCGCCCCGAGCTGGGCCCGGCCCCCGTCGATGAGCAGAAGATCCGGCCAGGGTGGACCCGATCCAAGGCGGCGGCGGACAAAGGCCGCCAGGGCCTTGTAGTCGTCGCCCCCGCAGTCGTCGCCATCCAGATTGTAGAGTCTGAAGTCCTCCCTCTTGGGCCGCCCGTCCTCGAAGACCACCAGTCCGGCCCGGGTTTCCCGCCCCCCGAGATGGGAGATGTCCACGGCCTCGATGCGAGCCGGTGTCGACGCCAGGCCGAGCCTCGCGGCCACGCCGGCCAGAGGACTGTCCACGTGCTGGAGCTTGGGTTGGTTCATGGCGTTGGTCCTGGCGATGGCCACGAGTTCCCGCTCGTGATCCCCCCGGGCCGGGTCGAGGCGGACCGCCTTGCCGGACCGCTCGGACAGATGCTCGATGAGGCCCTCGTCGTCCAATGCCAGGGGCAGGACGATCCTCGGCGGGATGAATTTCCCCGGCCCGTAGAACTGGACGAGAAAGGTGGACAGCATGTCCCGGATCTGGGTCTCGTCCTCCGGAGTCACGCCGTCCCAGACGAATCCACGCCCATCCATGAGCCTGCCCTGGCGGACAAAGGCCATGCCCAGACGAATTCCGTCATCGTGAGGACTGATCTCCACGACATCGACGTCGTCCCCTCCGGGCAGCACGGCCGCCTGTCGCTCCACGGTCTCCTGCACGGCCCGGATCTGGTCCCTGAGCGTCGCGGCCTTCTCGAACTCCAGGGCCTCGGCCGCGGCCTGCATCTCGGAGCGCAGGACCCGGATCAACTCCCGGGATCGGCCCGACAAAAGCATCTCCACCCGCCGGACCAGGGCCGCATACCCCTCGCGGTCCACGTCCAGGACACAGGGACCCAGACAGCGGCCGATGTGATATTGCAGGCAGGGCCGGACCCGGTTCCGGAAGACGTGATCCCGGCACTTGCGCAGGGGAAAAATCCGGTTCACGGCCTTCATGGTCTGCCTGGCGGCCAGGGCCGAGGTAAAGGGCCCGAAATACACCGAACCGTCGTCCACATATCGTCTGGTCAAGGTCAGGCGGGGATAGGCCGAGGATGCGTCCAGGGTGAACAGGACATAGTTCTTGTCGTCTCTGAGGACGATGTTGTAGCGGGGCCTGTTCTTCTTGATCAGGCTGGCCTCCAGAAGCAGGGCCTCCTTTTCCGTGGCCGTCATCAGGGTGTCGATGGCCGCCACCCTGGCCATCATGACCCTGGTCTTGGGCGAAAGCGTGTCTGCCTGGCGGAAATACGAGGCCAAGCGGCGACGGAGATTCTTGGCCTTGCCCACGTAGATCACCCGGCTCCGATCGTCCTTCATGAGATAGACCCCCGGGGTCTCGGGATAGTCGGCGGGCCTGAACCGGGTCCGGGACTGATCTTTTTCGCAGCCCATCATCCCCTCTCCCGGGAAAGAAAAAGGCAGGGCACGGCGCCCTGCCTTTTGGACACGCATGCGTTCAAGAAACTATCTCTTCCAGAATTCGCCTTCGTTGTTCCCGCAGTCGTTGAACCGGTTGTCGTCCTTGGCCGTGAAGGTCGTGGGCTTGTCGTCCACGAAGCGGAGCTTCAGCGTGTACTTCCAGTCACCGCCGATCTCCTGGGTCATCTCGAGAATCTTGCCGTCGGACTTGAAGGTGTAGGTGTAGGTCTTGCCGCTCTTGGTGGTCACATAGGTGTATTCCGTGGTGTGCTTGCCGGCGTAGATGTAGAAACGATTCTTCAACTCGTCCGGAGTGCCGTCCGTGACCAGGGACATGTCACCGCCGATCTCCAGATTGAGCCTGTTGCCGACGCAGGCTTCCTTGTCCGCGCTCTTCACCTCGATGGTGTAGGTTCCGTAATACTTGGCGTTGTCGACATCGCTGTCCGAACTGCTCGAATCGCACCCCCCCTGGGCAAAAAAGAATCCAAGCACCAAAATGGCCGCCACCTGAAGCCACGAACCAACCCGCTTTGAGCCCCATTTCTTCATACCCGTTCCTCCTTGGTTGAAGTGAAATTTTATCCATACTCTGCTCCGGAACCGTGGGAAACGCAAGATGTTTAATCACCCCGGCTCAGGTCCCGGCGAAACACCCTCAGCCCGGAGAACCCGCCTTCCGCCTCGATATGCATCCGGCTCGGTGCAGATCGGCCGTTCTTGCCTTTACCCGATCTTCCCCCTATTCTTTCGGTTCAAGGAGCGACACCATGACCACCCTTCTGG
>RZZR01000015.1 GCA_009929795.1 Deltaproteobacteria bacterium
TGGCCACGGAACCGCCCGAAGTCTGGGCCACGGCAATGAGCCCCCGGGCCTCGGCCGTCCGGCCCATGCACTCGGCCAGGGCCTTGCCCACCGGATAGTAGACACCGAGGAGCCCGCCGGTGCCGATGCGCAGCAAGGAGATATCTCCAGCCCGACACTGACCTGACGGCCAGGCCGTGGCCACGACGGCCAGAGCCACGCCGAGTACCATCCACCGAGAAAAACGTACGCTCATAATTCCTCCGTATTCTGTGCACGGTCCGCCGTCTATCCACGCCGAACCTGTCCGGCGGACAAATCCCGGATCAGAAAACCAAGGACAATGGATGTTCCCTTGCCCGGCCTCATCTGTCAAGGACATCCCGGGGTTGGAACCGCCCATCCCCGCTCCTTGACCTCCCGACCGGCCCTGCATACCCTCCCATCTCCGGTCACGTTCCGGCCCCTGTTCCAAAGCCTTTCCGACTCCAAGGAACCCGATGCTTCTCGCCTCCCTAGCCCTCGCCTTCGGCCTGGCCCTCCTCGTCTGGAGCGCCGACCGCTTTGTTGAAGGTTCGGCATGCACCGCCCGCCACCTGGGAGTTCCGCCCCTTTTGATCGGCATGGTCATCGTTGGTTTCGGCACCTCGGCCCCGGAAATGGTCGTTTCCGCTCTGGCCGCCTTGCAGGGAAACCCAGGCATCGCCCTCGGCAACGCCTACGGATCCAATATCGCCAATATCGGGCTCATTTTGGGGCTGACCGCCCTGATCAGCCCCATCACCGTTCAATCGAGGATCTTGCGCAAGGAGTTGCCGGTTCTGGCCCTGGTCACGGCCCTGGCCATCTGGCAGATATGGGATGAAAGGATCACCCATTTCGAGGCCCTGAGTCTGCTGGGCGTCTTCTTCGGACTCATGGGTTGGACCATTCATCAAGGCTTGAAAAAAACGACCGACCCCCTTGGCGACATGGTCACCAAGAAACTCCAGATCCAGGCCATGCCCCTGTCCTGGGCCATTTTTTGGCTAATCCTGGGCCTGATTCTCCTAGTCGCAAGCTCCCGTATCCTGGTCTGGGGAGCGGTCGAAATCGCTAGGGGCTTCGGAGTCAGTGATCTGATCATCGGGCTGACAGTCGTCGCCCTGGGCACCTCCCTGCCGGAACTGGCCTCATCCCTGGTCGCCACCCGCAAAGGGGAACACGACATCGCCATCGGCAATGTCCTCGGCTCCAACCTTTTCAATACCCTGGCCGTGGTCGGCATCGCCGGAGCCATCCACCCGATGTCTGTCGGACCGGAAGTCCTTTCCCGGGACATTCCGGTCATGACCGTCCTGACCCTCTCACTGTTCGTCATCGGTTTTCGGATCGGCCGGCCAGGCCGCATCAATCGATTGGAGGGTGCAGTCCTGCTGGCCTGCTATATCGGCTACACGGCCTATCTGGCCAGCACCCTGTTCAGCTGATGACGAATGCACCAGCCATCGCTCAGGGCCGAGGCTCCTCCGCTCTGAGAACCTTGATCCTTCTCCACTCCCCGCTCTGAAAACGAAACATCCACAGGGCCGCTGTGGCGAACACGAATCCCGTGGCCAGGATCCATTCGGCCGTCAGGCTGGGCATGGTCTGATCAACCAGCCACAGCACGGCCATGAACACCGCCGTGCAGAGGGCAAAGGCCCTGGCGATCCAGCCGGTGTCGCCGGTGGCTGAGAGCACATAGCTGATCATGACGTTGGCCGCGTCGAAAAGACAATACACGGCCACGAACTTCAGCACCAGGACACCACTTTCGACGATTTGTCCGCTGTCCGGGCCGGTCCCGGCAAAAATCGTCATGAGCGGTTCCGGAACCGTCACAAAGAGCACGGCCATGGCCAGCATCCATATCTCGCAAACGAACAGGGACTGCCAGGTGATGATCGGAACCTCGTCGTCGTTTCCTGCTCCTCGGGCGTGGCCGATCAATATGCCCGCGGCCTGGCCCAGTCCCAAGGCCGGGAAAAAAGCCAGCCCGTTGATTCTGAAGGCGATGCTCGAGGCGGCCAATTCCACGGTCCCAAGGCGGCCGACAATCACGAGGAAGACGGTCCAGGCCACGACCTCCCCGCTGATCCGCAAGCCCATGGGCAAGGCCATGAGCAGAAAACGGCGGAACTCTCTCCACTGAAGTCTTCGTGCTTCGGCATCGGCGAATCCCTCGTTCCTGGCGAACAGGGCCACAAAAAGGATGGCGGCCACCATCTGGGAAATCACCGTCCCCAAGGCTGCCCCGGCCATGCCCATCCGGGGAAATCCCCATGCCCCGAGAACCAGCACCCAGGTCAGGACGACGTTCAGGGCGAACGAGACAAAGGTCACCCAGGTGATTGTCAAGGTTCGCCCAATGCCGGCCAACCACCCGGACAGGGCCGCACCCAGAACGGGAAAGAACGACCCTGCCATGCAGATGGAAAAATAGACCATTTCATCGTCGGCCACCTGGGGGGAATGGCCGACCAGGCCAAAGATCTGGGCCAGGGGCCAGGCCAAGGCCAGGGCCAGCATTCCGGATACGGCGGCGGTATGGATGCCCAGCCAGGCCGAAGACCGCACGCCGTGAAAGTCCCCCCGCCCGTAGCTGTGGGCGACGAAGATGCCGGCATATCCGGCGGTGCCGAACAACAGGGCCTGAAAGACGATCACGGCCATGCTCGATGGTCCCATGGCCGCCACGGCCTCGCTGGAATGACGGGACAAGACCAGGGCGTCGACGACCTGCATAAGGGCGACCGTCGAGAACGACAGGACCAGCGGCCCGGCGAGCTTGAGCAGACGGGGGACGTATCGGAGCATCGGGTTCCTTGAGATGAACGGTTAGGGATTCGATCCAATACCGGACACCTTGTCCGTTGAGACAGGGAGACCATTGAGAGCCTGTCGTTTCAGGTCCGGCCGGATACTGATTTCCAGATAGAGAGGCAACCACAAAACGGAGTTAAAAACCTGTCGCCGGGGCTCTGGTTGTCCAAAGCTCATTGCCAAATACGACGGACCGCAGTTGACAAGGCTCGGGCCATTGGGACATTCCTTTACCCACCAGACCGTTTTGGTTCAACAATCCACGCCTTTCAGACCGGGAGAAAACAGACCATGCCCCATGCCCCTTTGTGTCGAGCCATTTTTTCCGCATGGGCGTCGGCCATCCTGTGTTTTGCCGTGGTGGCTCCGGTCCAGGCCCAGCCACTGACCATCGTCACCAGCATCGTCCCCCAGGAATACTTTGTCGAGCGGATCGCCGGGCCCGACGTCCGAATCATGGCCATGGTTCAACCAGGAGCCAGTCCGGCCTCCTACGAGCCCACTCCGGAACAGATGGCCGCCCTGTCCAAAGCCTCGGTCTTTTTTACCATCGGCGTCCCCTTCGAAAAAGGCTGGGTTCCGAGGATGCGGACCGCCAACCCGGATCTGCTCTTCGTTGACATGGGACAAGGCCTCGAACGACGACCCATCACCGGGCATAGACAGGATCACGGGCCTGGACACGTTCACGAAGGAGAAATTTTGGATCCTCATGTCTGGCTCTCTCCTCCGCTGGTCCGGATCATGGCCCAGACTATCCGGGATGTCCTGCAGGAACTGAATCCCGGCCAGGCCCATGTCTACGCCGCCAACTATCAAGATTTTGTTCGGGAAATCGACCGGCTGGATCTGAAGATCATCGACATTTTCGGCCATGTCCCTGAGCAACGCCGCCGATTCATGGTCTTTCACCCCTCATGGGGCTATTTCGCCCATGCCTACGGACTCGAACAGATGGCCATCGAGCGACACGGCAAGGAACCGGGCCCTAGAGATATGGCCGAAATCTTGTCCGAAGCCAAAAAACGGGGAATTGAGGTCATCTTTGTTCAACCGGAATTCTCCACTCGGAACGCCGAAACCCTGGCCAGGGACATTGGGGCCAATGTGGTTACGGTCAACCCCCTGACCCGTGACTGGTCGAAAAATCTGCTCCAGGCCGCCCGAGCCTTTGCCGGTCTCGATCGATGATCTCCGCCTCACCCGCGCCTCCAGTCCTCGTTCTGAACGACGTTTGCTTTTCCTATAGCCGAAACGCTATTCTCGAGCATGTCGATCTGACCCTCCGCCAGGGTGATTTTCTGGCCGTGCTCGGACCCAACGGCGGCGGCAAGACCACCCTGGTCAAGCTGATTCTAGGATTGATCCGTCCGGTTACCGGACGGATCGAAGTCTTTGGCCTTCCTCCAGGCAAGGCGGCCTGCCGTGTGGGCTATGTTCCTCAAAAAATACACGCCGGACGCGGTTTTCCGGTCACGGCCCTGGACGCCACCCTCATGGGTCTGATTGGTGCGCCTTCCAGGAAATCTCGACGCAAGGACAAGGATTTGGCCATGAACGCCCTGGCCCGGGTGGGTATGGAAAACCAGGCCGGAAATCGAATGGACCGATTATCCGGGGGGCAGATCCAACGTGTCCTGGTGGCCCGGGCCTTGATCTCGGACCCCGATTTCCTTGTTTTCGACGAGCCCACCGCCAGCATCGACCCCCTTGGCAAGCACTGCATCTACGAGATGCTCTCCGACATCGCCCAAGGGGTGACCGTCATGGTCGTCAGCCATGATCTGGTCATGGTCTCCATGGCCTCGGCCCGCATCACCTGCGTGGCCGCCGTCAACCGCAGGCTCATCTTCAACCGGGGAACGATCATGGGAGAGGATATGCTCACCCTGATCTACGGAGAGCACGGCCACGCCTGCCCCATGGAAAACGCCATCCAGGACATGCACGCCATGTTCGCCGGCCGCGCCGCTCCGGAGACCCGGCCATGACCGAAATCCTGTCCCTGACCTTCATGCAGAATGCCCTGTTGGCTGGTCTGCTGGCCAGTGTCGTCTGCGGGACCATCGGCTCACTGGTCGTCGTCAACCGTCAGGTCTTTTTGGCCGGTGGTGTAGCCCACAGCGCATACGGCGGTGTCGGCTTGGCCTTTTTCCTCGGCCTGCCGGTTTTGCCGACGACCATTGCCTTCACCCTGGCCGTGGCCCTAATCATGGGAACCGTGGCCCTGCGCCGAGGTGAACGGACCGACACCATCATCGGGGTCATGTGGGCCTCGGGCATGGCTCTTGGCGTCCTGCTCATGGACATCACCCCCGGCTACAACGTGGACCTGATGAGCTACCTCTTCGGCAGCATCCTGGCCGTTTCCCGAGCCGATCTTTTGGTCATGGCCGGACTGGATGCCGTTGTGGTCGTCGTCGTCCTGCTCGCCTACCGCCATCTGCTGGCCTTCAGCTTCGACCGAGACTTCGCCCAGAGCCGGGGTCTGCCCGTGGCCGGGCTCCACTTTCTCGTTCTCGTGCTCACGGCCTTGTCCGTGGTCATGATCATCAGGATCGTGGGACTCATCCTGGTCATCGCCCTCCTGACCATCCCTTCGGCCATGGCCGAACAAAGGGCTCACTCGCTGGCGGGAATGATGGTCCGGTCCTGTCTCTGGAGCGCCATTTTCTGCACCGTTGGCCTTGTGGTCTCCTATGGTCTGAACCTTACCTCCGGAGCCTCCATCATTGCGGTGGCCTCCTTGAGCTTTTTCGCCAACTTTCTCCGCAAAACCATCACCAGGGCTCTGCCCTCCACTATCGAACCTCATCAGGAAGCAGAAACATGACACCAACGAACAGCGCCCCTTCTCAGAACTATCTGCTCATCGACTACGAAAACATCCAGAAGGTCGACCTGTCCGAACTCCCCCCCAACTACCTGGTCAAAATCTTCGTCGGTTTCTCCCAGAAAAACATCCCCTTTGACCTTGTCCAGCAGGCCCAGGAACTCGGCAACAGGCTGGAATGGATAAAAATTGACGGCCAGGGCAACAATGCCCTGGACTTCCACATCGCCTTCTACATGGGCAAGTATCTGTCCGAACACGAAAAGGCCGGGTTCACGATCCTATCCAAGGACAAGGGCTTCGACCCCCTGATCAAGCATATCGGCCGGCTCAATCGGATCTGCCGCCGGATCAACTCTCTTCTGGAATTGACGGAAAAGACCGAGGACCATCCCCGGAACAAAAATCTGGAACGGGTCATCGAACTCCTCTCAAAGATCGACAAGAACCGGCGACCACGAAAAAGACGGACCCTGACCCAGCAGATCGCCTCCTATTTTCCCAAGAAGCTGCCCGAGGGTGAACTCGAGCGAATCGTCGACTATCTCTTCATAGAAAATCTCGTCTCTGAGACCGACAACCGGTTGCAATACGAATTCTGAACCCGCCATTCGTATTCCCGGCACCCCGGGCCGAGGAATCACGAAAGCCCGTCTTCATCGGCACCTACGATCGTGACATGCTCGCGATCCGTCTCGTTATTCTAGACGATGGGCACACCGTGGCCCCCTGACATTTGGAATTTTTAACATCAACAATCGGATAATCGCCTCGTGACCGACATCCCCGGCCCTTCCTGCATGGACCCAAAATGCGTCATTCGGGCCATGCTCGGTGTCAACCTGATGGTCTTCATGGCCACTCTTGACATGAGCATCGTCAACGTCTCTCTACCGACTCTGGTGGAACAGCTGAACACGGATTTTGCCATCATCCAATGGGTTGTCCTCAGCTACATCCTGGTCGTCGCCTCTCTGCTCCTGCTCGTCTCCAGACTGGGCGACATCAAGGGTAAGAAGGCCATCTTCACTTGGGGGATGGTTATCTTCACCGCCGGGTCCCTGCTCTGTGGACTGGCCCCAAACGTCTCCTGGCTCATCGCCTTCCGGGCCGTCCAAGGCGTGGGCGCGGCCATGAGCCAGGCCCTGGGCATCGCCATAGTCACCGAAATCGCCACTCCCGGAACCCGTGGTCGAGCCATCGGGTTCATCGGAGCCACGGTTTCCCTGGGCCTGGCCCTGGGCCCCTCCATAGGCGGAATCATGATCGGTGTTCTGGGCTGGCGGTCCATCTTTCTGATCAACGTCCCCATCGGCCTCTTTGCCTTTCATTTTGTCCACAGCAATCTGCCGACCCTTCCTCCCGTGCGCGAAGGACAGCGTTTCGATCCTGCCGGGGCTGTCATTTCGGCCCTGACCCTGGCCGCCTACTCCCTGGGCATGACCTGGGGCCAGAAACAGGGGTTCGATCACGGTGCCGCCCTGGCCCTTCTGGGCGTCGCCGCCCTGGGTCTCGGCCTTTTCATCATCGTTGAGCAACGAGTCCCGGAACCAATGATCGATCTCGGGCTCTTCGCCAACAGGCTCTTCACCCTGAACCTGATCATGGCCGTTCTGGCGTTCATTTCCCTGGCCGGGGTCTTCATCATGCCCTTTTTCCTCCAGATGGCCCAAGGATACTCCATCCAGCAGGTCGGGCTGATGATGATGGTTATTCCCTTGGCCATGGGCATCACCGCCCCGGTGGCCGGTTCCCTTTCGGACGCCTTCGGCAGTCGGGGGATTTCCGTCGTCGGCCTCCTGATCATGGCCGGGGGCTGCTTTGCCGTCTCCACCCTGACGATGGACACCCCCTGGTGGGGATACGTCCTGCGGGCCGTTCCCCTCGGACTCGGGGTGGGCATCTTTCAGGCTCCCAACAACAGCGCCATCATGGGTGCCGTGCCCACCGAACGCCTCGGCGTGGCCTCGGGCCTGCTGAACTATTCACGGGTCTTCGGACAAAGCACCGGCATTCCCCTGGTGGGAGCCATCTTCACCACCGTGGTTCTCTCCATCGCCGACCTCCCCGAACGTACGGACTTCTCCCTGGCTCCGCCCGAAGCTCTGGCCGCCGGGGTGACCGGCGCCTATCGCATCCAGGGAATCATCATCCTTCTGGCCGTGCTCCTGGCCGTCTACTCCTGGCGGCTGGCCAAAAAACAGGCGGCTCGATCGCCTTGGAAACGTCCGCCCGGATAGTCGACGCATGCACCAATTTGCCAGATCGGTCCTTGCCAACCGGCCTCCCTGAAGACTATCCTCGACCCAGGACCGTTTTTGAACATCAACGCGGAGAATCCAGCATGAAAAAAAATCTGCTCCTCGTCGTCTCGGCCCTGGCCGTTCTGGGATTTCTGTTCATCACTCCAGCCGTTTCCTCAGACTTGAACGGCGAAACTCTGGCCAAGGGACGCTGTTCCACCTGCCACGGTTTCGGCCGGGTCGAAAAGGCCAAGTCGAGCAAGGACCGTTTGGCCTGGGAAGCAACAGTTGACCGCATGATCGGTAAACGGCAGGGGCTTTTGAACCCAGACGAACGCCTGGCTGTGCTCTTCTATCTGTCCGGTGAGTAATCAAAAAACACCACCTGAGGCGACACGCCGGAACCCGGGCCGCAAGAATGCCCAAAGATGTCCTCCCGGCCTTGCACCTCAGCCAACCAATGGAGGCTTTCCATGGTCAACGCCATTGTCCTCATCAACGCCGAACCAAAAAAAATCAACGACTTGGCCCAGGATCTGGTCAAGATCGACGCCATCACCGAAGTCTTTTCCGTGGGCGGAAGGTATGATCTGGCGGCCATCATCCGGGTCAAGTCCAATGAGGAACTCTCCGACACGGTCACCGGCAAGCTCCTGTCCATGGACGGCATCATCTCCACCGAAACCCTGATCGCCTTCCGGGTCTACTCCCAGCACGACCTCGAGCGTCTCTTTTCCATCGGCATGGAATAGCCCTTTTCCACCGATTTGGATTTGATACGGCCCGAACCTTGTATATCCAGAAAATCCCGGCCTCGGAAACCGAGGCCGGGATTTAATTATTGTCCGTTCACGACTTGATTCCTTCAGCCTTCCAAGCCCTCACGCCTCTTGCCTCGCCTCCCCCCTTGGTCTACCTCCCCCTTCATGGCCGACATCAAAACCTTCATTGATCGCTGGGCCGTTTCGGGCGGAGCTGAGATGTATCCGTGAAAATTCAGCGCATTTTTCTGTCCCCCTTTGCGCTCCCAATCATATTCTTCGCCCTGTGCATCATGGCCGGCGCCTCTTTGCTCGTGCATTCGGTCACTCTCGACGGCAAGGAACTGAATTTTCTAGATGCGGTGTTCACGGCGACCTCGGCCACATGCGTCACGGGATTGGTTGTGGTAGACACGGGCAGTTTTTTTTCGCGCTACGGCCAGACAATCATCCTTGTGCTCATGCAGATCGGCGGTCTGGGCGTGATGACCTTCACTTCCCTCGGGTTCTATCTCCTGACCAAACGAGTTTCACTAACCGACCGGCTAGCCGTAAGCCAATCCCTGCTCCACGAACCCACCTTCCATCTTGGCCGTTTTCTGGGACAGATCGTGCTGGCGGCGTTCGGCATCGAAATCATCGGAGCAATATGCCTTTTTGCGATTGATCCTCAAACATTCCATCCCTTTTCAGCCATTTTTCACACCGTTTCCGCTTTTTGCAATGCAGGGTTCTCACTTTTTCCCGACAGCCTCATGGCTTGGCAAGACAACTTGGCCGTGAACGGCATATTCATGGCCCTCATTATTCTGGGTGGATTGGGGTTTTTTGTTCTTCTCGATCTGGCGGGAAAGAGATGGATTCAACTTGGAAACAATGGAAAAAATCAAACCCGATCATTGACTTGGCAGTCCAGAATTGTCCTTGTGACAACGGCTTGGTTGATCGTGTGCGGGGCCCTCGTTTTTTTTCTAGCCGAGCACTGGACCTCAAACGCCAACCGGGACGTGGGCGCTCAGTTTTTGACAGCCCTGTTCCAGTCGGTCACCAGCCGGACGGCGGGCTTCAACACCGTGGACATCGGTTCCATGACGAATATCTCCCTGGTCTTTCTCTGCCTGCTTATGTGGATTGGCGGATCGCCCGGTTCCTGCGCCGGCGGCATCAAAACGACCACCTTCCGGGCCATGCTCTCATTCTCTTGGTCTCAAATTCGAGGCCGGAAACAAACCGTGGTCAGTGGGTTTGCTCTGGACCGGGGGACTATGCAAAAGGTTCTGGCCCTGGTCATCGTCTCTTCCCTGGTTCTTGCGCTGGCCACTCTAGTACTCGTGATTACCGAGGGCGGGGCTGTCTCGCATCTTGAAAGCCGCGGCCGATTTCTGGAGATTCTCTTCGAGGTCATCTCGGCTTTTGGGACGGTAGGGCTGAGTACCGGCTTGACGGCCTCCCTGTCTTCTCCAGGCAAAGCCGTGGTCATTCTGCTCATGTTCGTCGGTCGGCTGGGGCCAATTCTCTTCATCGCCTTGCTTCAGGATGTCCAGAAGAAAGAGTCGTTCGCCTGGCCGGAAAAAACCATTCTCGTCGGTTGAGGAGGAGATTCGGTGAAAAAAAAAGAAGCGGCCATCATCGGCCTGGGAAAATTCGGACTCACCCTTGGGCAATCACTGGTTGGTCTCGGCCATCCGGTCGTTGGCGTTGACGCGTCCAAGGACAAGGTTCGCAACGCCCAGGACATCCTGACCCATGTTTTTGAAGCCGACGCGACCAATCCAGAAGTCATTCGACAACTGGGATTGGCCGAAATGCCTGTCGTGATCGTCAGCGTTGGCCAATCCCTTGAAAAAAGCGTTCTTATCGTCCTGCACCTCAAGGAAGCCGGAGTCGATCAGGTCTGGGTCAAGGCCATCAGCACCGACCACGAAAAGGTACTGCGCAAGATCGGTGCGGATCACATCATTTTTCCAGAACGCTACGCTGCCGAGCAACTGGCCAGAAAGCTGGTCGTGCCAGGCTTGATCGACTATCTGCCTTTCGGCAAAAACGTGGTCCTGCAGGAGATAGAAGTAAAGAAAATCGCCGGGCAAAGCCTGCGGAGCCTGGATTTGACCAACCAGTTCGGTGTGCAGGTCGTGGCTGTCAAAACCGGGTCGGACGACGAATTCCGGTTTATCCCCAAGGCCGACGACATTCTTAAAAAAGGAGACATCCTTGTGGTCTTGGGCAAAGAAGAAAGCGTGGCCACACTTAATGCTTGATTGATCCGAAGCATGGCAATCACTCCCCTCGGAAAGAACGCCCCTCGCCGTGGTTGATCATTGCTTCGCCTGCACGGCTGGTGCGGGATTCACATGAGGCGGCGCCATCGAGACCTGAGTTCGGGTCTTCTTGACAACCGGATTCCACCGCCTCAAACAGGAACGAGAACGCCAAAAAGCCGCGACAGGAGTTTCCATGGACCCCATCAACTTTAATTTCCTCTGCTCCGAACCGGCCGTCCCCAACGGTCGCAGCGTGGGCATCATCGGGGCAGGGCCGTCGGGCTTGGCCGCCACCGGCTACCTGTCCTGTTTGGGATATCAGGTCGAGGTCTACGACAAGCTGCCCAAGCCCGGGGGCCTCATGCTCTTCGGCATTCCCGGGCACCGCATTCCCAAGGAACGTATCGATCTCGGGGTCCGCAATCTTGAACGCCTAGCCGGGGTCATCTTCCACACCCACACCAAGATCTGCTGCAGCGGCCCCCTTCATGACGAGGAGGGCGACCACTTCTGTCGGGAAATTCTGGGGTTTGGAGACATGGTCAAGAAGCACGACGCCATCATGATCTGCACCGGGTCGTGGCGGTCGAGGAAGCTGGGCATCCCCGGCGAGAACCTGCCTGGGGTCTTTTCGGGCCTGGAGTTTCTCTTCCCCATCCGGGCCGTCCAGTACTGCGCGCCCAACGTCAAGGTTCCCGAGGTTGCAGGCAAGGCCGTGGCCGTCATCGGAGCCGGGCACTCGGCCGTTGACGTGGCCCACAGCGCCGTCCATCTCGGGGCGGCCAAGGTCTTTCACCTCTACCGCCGGACTGCGCGCGAAGCGCCCTGCGGGGCCTTTGAAATCGAACAGCTTAGGGAAATGGGTGTCGAATGGGTCGAAAAGGCCACGCCTGTCCGGATCTTGGGAGAGAACGAGGTCAAAGGCCTGGAAATCTCAGTCTCAGGGCTGGACGGAATCGAAAACAGAACTCTGCCCGTGGCCCTGGTCGTGGCCGCCATCGGCGAGACGGCCACCCCGCCCTTTGCCAAGGAACTCGGGCTGGAAAACGTCCGCAAGGGCGAGGTCCGTTGGCTGCACATGACGGCCATCGAGAACGTCTTTGTCGCCGGCGACGCCCTAAGCGGACCGAGCAAGATCGGCAAGGCCGTGTACAGCGGCCTGCGCTCAGCCAGATCCCTGGCCAACTGGCTGGACTTGAAGGCCCAGGACCGCCTCGACGCCTACGAGGACAATGATCTGGTGGCCAACGAGGCCGGGTTCAGGAGGGGGGCATGAGCGGACGGAAGACCCTGTATATCGACTACAGCCTGTGCATCGGCTGCGAGACCTGCGAATTCGTCTGTCGCTTTACCAACGACACCTCCCGCATCCACATGACCCGGACGGCCGACGGGGTCATGGTCCCACTCTATTGCCGGCACTGCGACAATCCCAAATGCGCCAATGCCTGCCCCCGCGGGGCACTCAAACGCGATCGGGACGGGGCCGTCATCCTCCAACCCATGCTCTGCCGGGGCTGCCAGACCAAGAACTGCATCCTGGCCTGCCCCCACGCGGCCATGTTTGAAACCGATCGGGGAGTCATGATCGCCAAATGCGACCTTTGCGCCCAGCGCCGCCAGATGGGCATGGGACCGGCCTGCGTGGAGATGTGCCCATGCGGGGCGGTCATGTACGTGGATCGGGATGAAATTCCCAAATTGGAAACGGAGAAATCACGACTGGCACTGCAAAAGGTCCTTGATCACCTGAAGCTGCCGGGAAAAAATTGATCGCCTCCCCATCTGCCAGAGGGGATGTCAAGAAATCATGACCCTCTTCTTGGCATAGATGAAAGAAATCATGATCAGCAGGGTTGCAATCCAGACGATGATGTAGATGGCCATGGCCTTGCGGGCCTTTTCCTTTTCCAGCCAAGTCCGGGGCCGAATCGATTTGAGAAAGAAGACCACCTTGCTGGAAAGATTGACACTGACAATGTTGACGCCAAGGAGGAGCCCCGCGCCAATGGCCGCTTCTGGCAATCCGGCCCCGAGCAGAAAACCCATGGTCGCAGCCGGAGGAAGCAGGGCCACGGCCACCATGACACCCACCAGAACACTGGAAAGGCCCGTGGTCATGGACAGGGCCGCGGCCGCACCCGAGGCCAGGGCCAAGGCCACCGAGTCGAGACCCGCCTCGGTCCGGGCGAGAAGTTCCGGGCTGGTCGCGCCCTCTTCCCAGATCATGCCCATGCCTGCGGACAGAAGCACGGCCAGGGCAATGCCCACGGCCAGGGTTTTCGCCGCCTGACGCATAAGGGAAAGGTCTCCCAGAGCCGTCCCCAGACTCAGGGCCAGATTCGGGCCGAGCAAAGGCGCGATAACCATGGCCCCTATCAACACGGCCACGTTGCTCTCCACTAAACCAACCGCCGCGACAATGGTCGAGAGAACGATCAGCACGAGGTAGTCCAGCGTCAGTTGAGCACTTTTCTCGACACTCTCGTACAAGGCTTCCCGGGCCGCCGTGGCCGAATCCTCCTGCTTCCGTTTTTCGTCATCAGGCTTGGGCAAAAAGGTTTCCACGGGGAGGACCGCGATCCTCGCGCTCGGCTGGGCTCCGAGGATGTTCTGCAAAAGATCCAAAGTCAATTGGACGTTGTCGTCCGACACCAGCAATCGCATCTGGCGAAGCCCGTCCTCGGATATCGCCGCAAGTCTGACGTCCTGGGCTTTGGCCTTTTCAGCCACCTTCACAATGGTGGCCGAACTGCTTGGGTCAGCCACGATCTCAACGTACTTCATGATATCCACTCACACACAGGGCCCGGCCGAAACCTTCCGTCTGTCCCGTCATTTTCCGCCCCGAAGCTCCTCCAAGCGCTTCCGAACCACGTCGCTGTGCAGGACCTCGCCGTCCTTGCGCGAGACCCGGACCTTCACGTTAGCCCATGAATCGGCGATCCGCCCCTCGGGATCGATGAGAAAGGTGGACCGGATCACCCCTTCGCTCTGCTTGCCGTAGAGTTTTTTCATGCCCCAGGCCTCGTAAAGTTTGTGGACCTTGGCCTTGGGGTCGGACAAGAGGACCAGATCCAAGGCATTCTTGGCCATGAATCCCTGATGCACGGCCGCGTTGTCCCGGCTCACGCCCACCACCACAGCATCGAGGGTCTCAAAGGCCGGTTTGGCAGCCGTGAAGTCACAGGCCTCGGTGGTGCAGCCCGGAGTGTTGTCCTTGGGATAGAAATAGAGCACCACCCAGGATCCACGAAAATCCGAAAGCGAAACATGTCTGCCGTTCTGATCCTCAAGGGTGAAATCCGTTGCTTCGTCTCCTGGTCGCATGAAACCTCCCGGTCTCCCGGCGCTAAAATGATGACCCTCGAAGCGGTTGTTTTGCGCTTCTCCCGGGCCGATTGCGTGAGATTCGACAGGAGTCGTCAGGAAACGCCGCCCCCGGCACCGAATTCCAACATGGATTCGTCGAAGTTCTCCCTGGCGAAACCCACCAACTGAGGAATGTCCAGAATCAGGGATATGCCTCCATCCCCGTTGATGGTCGTGCCCGAAATCCAGCGCAGGTCGTGGTAGTAGTCACTCAAAGGCTTGATGACCGCCTGTTGACGGCCGATGACCCTGTCCACCCCGAATCCGACCTCCACCCCGTCGTGGGAGCAGATGATGACCCGCTCGTACCCCGGCTGCTCACCGGGAACTCCCAGAAGTCGCCTCAAACTCACACAGGGCACAAGATGTCCCCTTCGGGTGACGATGTCCACCGTTCGAACCCCTGAGCCGTTCACGAACCGCTCCTCGCAGGCCTCCACCGTGGTCAGGGGCATGATGAACGACTCTCCTCCCACAACCACGTTCAATCCGTCGATGATGGCCAGGGTCAGGGGCAGTCGGATGGTCAAGGTCGTGCCCAGCCCGGGCTTGGTGTCCAGATCGACCTTGCCCCGCAAGGCCTCGATGCCCCGCTTGACCACATCCATGCCCACTCCCCGACCGGACACGTCCGAAACCTGCTTGGCCGTGGAAAACCCGGGCAAGAAAATGAGGTTGGCAATCTCCCTGGGACTCAGATCAGTGCCGGGCTCGATGAGTCCCTTGGCCACGGCCTTTTCGTGAATGGCGTCCAGATCCAGCCCGCCCCCGTCGTCGGCAACGGTGATGACCACCTCGCCGCTGGCGTGCTCGGCCCCCAGAATCACCAGCCCGGTCTCGTCCTTGCCCCGCCCCCTCCGGACCTCCGGCGGCTCGATGGCGTGATCGAGACAATTTCTCAGGGCGTGCATGAGGGGATCCTTCAACTGGTCGATGACGGTCTTGTCAAGCTCCGTGTCCTCGCCCTTGGTCGCCAGACGAACCTTCTTGCCCAACTGCACGGACAGGTCCCGGACCAGACGACGCAACCCACCCATCATGGTCCCAATGGGCAGCATGCGCAGGCTCAGGGCGTTGTCGCGCATCTCGTCCGTCAGGCGCTCCAGATCCTCGGAAATCTGCCCGACGACGGACTCGTCCACACCCCCTCTGGCGGCCTGGGTCAGCCGGGACTGGATGATGACCAGTTCCCCGACCATGTTCACCAGCATGTCCAGCCGGTGGGAATCGACCCTGATGCTTTTGGACTGGACCGGGCCCTCGGCCTCGACCTCCTGAACCTTTGCCGCACGCCTTGGGGCGATGGTCTCCTGGACCAGGGCCTCCAGTTCCAGCCCGACCACCTGGCTCGACTGGTCCCATCGCTTGGCCAAGAATTCGATGAACAAGTCGAGGTCGGTCTCCCGGACGCACTTGTTCGCCACCCTGCGGATCTCGGCCTCCCCGTCGTCGGCGTCCAGAAACACGAACACGTCCCGAATGGGGTCCTCGCCCTGGTCTGTGCACAGCAGCACATCCCACCAGCCGTACACGGCCTCGGCATCGTAGGCGTCCAGTTCGGGAATGTTCCGGGCCTCGAAACGCGTTCTGGACCGCCCCAGCTCAACCAATTCCTGAATCAGGGAAAGGGGCCTGGTTCCGACGGCAAAGGCGTCGTGTTTGGGCCGAAAACGAACCCACCAGGTGGCCGCGTCCTTGGGAATCGAACCCCGGCACGGACCGCCTGAAACCGGGGCCGATTCCGGGGTCGAATCTTGGGCATGGTCTACAGCTCCGGCCGCCTTTCTGAATTCCTCCATCAACAGGTTCGAGACCTGCCTGCAGGTTTCGTCTCCCTGGGGAGGACTTTCAAGAAGGCTGAAAATATGGTCCCTGGCCTTCAAGGCCAATCCCAGAAGCTCGGTGTCGACCTTCATCTCCCCGGAGCGGACCCGATCGAAGACCGTTTCCACCTCGTGGGTAAACCGGGCCACCTCCTCGAACCCGAACATGGCCCCGGAACCCTTGATGGTGTGCATGGTCCGAAAAACCCTGGCCACCTGATCCATGTTTTCGGGATTCAACTCCAGTTCCAGGAGCAATTCTTCCAGTTCTCCAAGCAGTTCGCGGGCCTCGTCCAGAAAAAGCTGGGCGCCTTCGTTCATGGCCATTGGTCATCCTCCCCGACGCCGTCATGACGCCCGGCCGGTATCCGGCCCTTCATGACCCCGATCCCCCGACCTTAAACCCGGTCAGACCGAGCTTTAGGCCTATGTCTTCGTTCCAGCCCGAGAGGATCGAGAACCGCTCGGGCTTGATCTGTCTTTGGACCGAATGCAAGAGCTGAAACATGGACAAATCCGCGTCGTCGACTCGGCTCAGATCCACCTCAAGTGGACCACCCTCCCGGGCCGCATTCACGAGAATGTGCCGAAGCTCTTCGGCCCGATCCACGTTGTATGTTCCCTCAAGATGGATTTTCATGACGGCTCCTGTCCTGATTCCGCGGTCATTTCCGGTCCAGGTTCGAAAACCATCTCCTCGGCGGAAAAAATCCGGGCGATGTCCAAAAGGACGACAAAGGCCTCGCCCGATCTAGCCACACCTCGGATGAAATCCGGCTTGACCCGCATGCCCATCCTCGGAGCCTCCTCAATGACCGAAGGATCGATTTCCAGCACCTCCCTGACCGAATCGGCCAGGGCCCCGACCAGGCCATCGTCATCGCCCTTGCGTCCCTCGACAATGGCGATTCGGGAATTGATGGTCCGCTGCGTGGGCCCCATCCCGAACTTTCGTTTCAAATCGACCACCGGCACGGCCGTGCCCCGCAGATTCATGACCCCGAGCATGAAGGGCGGGGTCTGGGGAATCCTGGTCGTCTCTACCGCATCCTGCACCTCCCGGACGCTTTCAATGGGTATGGCGAAAACCTGGGGGCCCAGCGTGAAGGTCAGGTACTTGTTCAACGTATCCATGTGCCCTCCCCGGCCAAGGCCTAGTATCTTTCAAAGTCGTCGTCACCGGAATCGCTGCCTCCACCCATCTCCAGCATGAGCCCCTTGGCCTGCTTTTTGGTCTGGGTCACGGCCTTGGGGGTTCTGGACGAAGGCCGGCCTCCGGAATTCCTGCGCGTACGCCCCCGGTCGACTTCCAGCCTCGAACGACCAAGGTTATGAGACCCTTCCTTGATCTGGAAGAAGGAAACCGCCGACTGGAGCTGCTGGGCCTGGCTGGACAATTCCTCGGAGGTCGAGGCCATCTGTTCAGAGGCTGTGGAGTTTTGCTGGACCACGGAATCCAACTGCTGCAGTCCCTTGTTGACCTGCTCGGCACCTTCGCTCTGCTCTCGGCTGGCTGCGGCGATCTCCTGGACAAGCTCGGCCGTCCTCTGGATATCCGGCACCAGTCTGGCCAACATGCCCCCAGCCCGTTCGGCCACCTCGGTGCTCCGGCCTGAAAGCTCGGTGATCTCGGACGCGGCCCCGGAACTGCGCTCGGCCAGCTTGCGGACCTCGGCGGCCACGACGGCGAAACCCTTGCCGTGTTCGCCAGCACGGGCGGCCTCAATGGCCGCGTTCAGGGCCAGGAGGTCGGTCTGACGGGCGATTTCCTGAATGATGGAAATCCTCTCGGCGATATCCTTCATGGCCTGAACGGCCTCGGTCACAGCCGCGCCGCTCTGGCGGGCGTCATCGGCGGCGCCCAGGGCGATCTTCTCGGTCTGCTGGGCGTTGTCGGCGTTCTGCTGAATGGCTGAGGACATCTCTTCCATGGCCGAGGACGACTCCTCAACGGCCGCGGCCTGCTCGGACGCCCCCTGGGCCAGGGATTCGGCCGTGGCGCTCATCTCCTCGCTTCCGGCGGCCACGTGTTCGCTGCCCAACTGCACCTCGCCCATGACCTCGTTCAGACGCTCGATCATGGCCTCCAGGGCCTTCATCAAGGCGTCCTTGTCGGACCTGATCCGAACCTGGGCCCGCAAATCGCCTCCAGCCATCTGTTCGGCCAGACCGGCCACCTCCTTCTCGGCATCCACCAGCCGCTGCATGGCATCCAGAAGCTGGCCGATCTCGTCCTCGCTGTCCTTGACGATCTTGACGGACAAATCACCCACGGAAAGCGCCTCGGAAACATTGATGGCGCTGCGAAGGCCCTTCTGAATGGCCCGGATGATGTAGATGGCGAATGCCAGACCAAGGATCACGCTCAAGACGGCAAAACTCACGACCAGGATGTTCGAGGACTTCACCTGATCCTGCATGGCCTGCTTCTGATAGACTAGGGCGTCGTTGGTGATGGCGCTGACCTTTTCGGCCGCTCCGGCCATGCCCTTGACCATCTCGGCCTGTTCCTGGGCCAGGATGATGAAGGCATCAGACTTATTCCGATACTCGGTGGCCGCGGAGATAATCTCCCTGGCGCTGGCCATGCCGGCCTCGCTCTTGACCTCCTTGAGGAGATCGTTGCCGACACCAATAACCTCGGTCAAGATGTTCTTGGCGTTTTCCAGCCGGGCGATGTCCCCCCGCCAGAGATAATAGAGAACCTCAATCCTGGAGAGCAGAAACAGGGACTTGATCCGCTGCAGCATTTCAAGGGTGTCCACCTGAGTGGCCAAAACGGCGGTCTCTCTGGTCCGATCCTGGACCGAGGCCTGACTCAAACGGAATTGGAGATCGAACATGTCGTCTGAGGCCTTGCCCAGCCTGGTGGCCGCATCGACCATCTCCTTGACTACCGTGTTCCTGGCCAGATCGGACTTGTAGTAGCCGTCAAAGGACCGGACATAATCCTCTGAAGAGGCCTCAATATCGACCATACGCTGAATGTTGACCGGGTTCTTGAACCAGGCCTTGGCCTCCTGGGCCCTGGACACGATGCCGTCGGTCCTCTTCTTGAAAGTGTCCAGACGTCCGACGTCGTTGAACTGCATGTAGTAGAGGACATCGAGACGGTTCTGGGTCACGCCCCCGAACATCTCATTGACCGTCTCCATCTTGTCGGAACGGTCAATGAGCTGTTCCTGGCTGTACCAGGCCACCACCGATGCCCCGATGGTGAACAGCAGAACGAGCCCGAAACCGATGGCCAGCTTGAAGCCGATGCGCAGATTCTTAAACATGATCCCCTCCTGAACCGATGTCGGTGAATGCCGCCTTCCCTCCGGGCCCCACGGCCGGTTCGGGAACTATACATGCTTTTTACATCTCAAAAAAATGCACCCAAGTCCACCCCCCCCCACAGATTTTTGTCCTCCCGGCCGGGACCAATAAAATGTCCAGGCCGGGAGGATTTTTTGATTTATCGGGTCTTGGATTTATATTCCAAAGGGCCGTTCTCGTACCCCACGGCCTTGAGCCACCAGTTGGGGTAAAACAAAGGCTGGGCGATGTTGTCCGGCTCGTTTAGGTACCCGTCATTGTACTTGATGTAGAGGTCTTCAGAGAGTTTCCACCATGCCGCCAGGACATCGTCGGCCGCCTGTTGGGAATGATCGGCCAGAACCTTGGCCGCGCCGGACGTGTCTCCGGCCTTCCAGAGCTTCAGGGCCTGGGCCTCCACATCGGCCTGCCTGCCGAAAAATCGGGCCTCAAAGGCCTCACTTTGGGCCGTAATGTCCTTAATCATGTATGAATATTTGAGTCCGGCGTAGTTGGCCACGTAGTTGAAGGCCGTCCACATACTGCCCCGGTCGAAGACCAGGGGGTTGCCGCGCTGAAGACTGTCGGGCAAATTCCCGGCCCCCGGGTAAAAGGGCATGAGCACACTGGTGGCCGGACGATCCGGGCCGAACCAAATCACCCCGCCGATGGCGTCGGGCAGATCTTTTCGGGCTTGGCAGACATAGGCGTAGACGCAGCGATAGATGCTCAGAGGCCGTTCAAAGGCCCCGTTGACAGACGGCCCGCTCTGATCGCCCATGGTTGCCTCGGCCCCGCCCTCGAAGCGGACCGGATCGCTGAAGGGGCCCGCCGCCAAACCCTTGGACAGGTCGAACTCCGTGCCCTCGTAAACGTCGCGATGGATGCGCATGACATCCCGCACGTCCAGCTTGTTGTCCGGCCGGATGGAAAAAGGATAGGCCTTGGTCAAGGCATCCTCGACCCAAGGCGAGAGCTTCAGGGACGGAGCCACCAGGGACTGGGCCCGCCAGACCCGGCGCAGGGAATAATACGGATGATGGAACTCCCCGTCTCCGTAGACCGCGGTCCAGTCCAGGGGGCCGTCTTCAGACTTCCACCAGCCCTTGGCCTTGGCCACCTCGAAGATGTTGGGCGAATACATCATGTCCTCGGCGTCCTCTTTGACCTCTCGGATCCGGAACTGGTTTGCGGCCACAAAAAACCCGTCGTCCGGGACACGCTGGGCCACCCAGACTCCGTCGGTTCCGTCCATGTCGTAGCCGCACATCTCCATGACCCATCCCTCGTCAGGGTCGCCCACCAGCAGGGTTTCACCCGTCCCGTAGTAGCCGTAGGTCATGATCAGCTCGCCCATGAGCTTGACCGCCTCCCGGGCCGTCTTGCACCTCTCCAAAGCCACCCGGGAAAGCTCTGAGGAGTAGAAGATCCGCTTGCCTTCCTCTGCTTCGGGATGGACCTTGGCCTTGTCCGTGCACTCGCCCATGATCAGCTGATGCTCGTTCATGAGCCCGTAGTTGCCGTCGAAATAGGCATAGGTATGGGACACTTGGGGAATGGAGCCCAGGGGCTGGCTCGGTGGAACCCCGGCCGGGGCCTTGTACCGAGGGCTGCGCTCGTCGATATTGAAACGGTGGACCGGGTCGGAGCCGAAGCGGGGCTCGTAGCCCAGGGCCACGTCCGAGTCGTAGACGTGCCGAACGCTCCCAGGCTCATGATCCTTGGCCGGAATATAGACCATGCGCGGGTCGCCCAGGCCGTCCTCGGAATGGGACACCAGCACCGATCCGTCGACCGAGGCTTGCTTGCCCACGATGATGGTCGTACACGACCAAGCGGGCCATGCCAAAAGAACCAAAACACATGCCGCCAACACCCTTTCCAACACCCTTTTCATGAACGTTCCCTCCGGTAACTGGATCCCGGAGCCTATCGAGACGCGTCAGGCCTCCGGCTCCGTCGTTGTGAAAAACCCCGTCAACGATCCGGTTTCCGACTTCATTTTTGGATAACCGGATTTTCTGAATCTTGATAGGCCTTCTTGCCATTCTTTGACAAGGCCGAACCAGATTCTCAAATCCCGGAATTGAAACAGACGAACCTGTCCGCCGACAGTCAACTTGACAAGAACAGGGCACTCAAGATAGGCAATCGCTCTTCCTTGCTCGGCCCTTTTGTCGTGGCCGGGCCAACAGACCACAAGGAGTTTTCATGGAACAGTACAAGTACGAGACCCTGCTCCTGTTCAGTCCCGAACTGAACGTGGAGAACCGCAAGGAAATCCAGGACACCCTCACCGGCATCATCGTCCGTGACGGCGGGCAGATTCTGGAAGTCGACGAATGGGGAATGCGCGACCTGGCCTATCCGGTCAAGAAGGCGACCCGCGGATTCTACACCCGGCTGGAATACTCATTGGCCCCTGAATTCGTGGCCGAACTGGAACGGAACATCAGGATCGCCGACGGCATCTTCAAATTCCTGACCGTCAAACTCGCCGACAGCGACCAAGAGTAGGAGAAACGTCATGGCTTTTCGCAAGAAGTTCACCCCCAGGAGAAAGTTCTGCCGCTTTTGCGACGATCCCGAAACGCCCTTGAACTACAAGTCCCCGGACATCCTGCGGGACTTCGTCACTGATCGGGGCAAGATCATAGCCCGCCGTATCACCGGAACCTGCGCCAAGCACCAGCGCCAGTTGACGACGGAAATCAAGAAAGCCCGTCAGATGGCCCTGCTGTACTATACGGCCACCCACTCCACCGAAGTACAGAAAAAGACCATCTAGGAGTCGAGCATGAAAGTCATTCTTCGCGCCGATGTCGACAATCTGGGGCGCCTCGGCCAGATCAAACAGGTCCGCGACGGATACGGGCGCAACTTCCTCATCCCCCAGGGTCTGGCCATGCAGGCCACCCCGGCCAACCTGAAGCAATTTGAGCTCGAGCGGGCCAAGCTTCAGAAAAAAATGGACGCGGTCCGCACTGACGCCCAGAGCCAGGCCGACAGGATTTCAGCCGTCCAAGTTGAGATCCCGGTCCGGGTCGGCGAGGGCGACAAGCTCTACGGTTCCGTGACCTCGGCCATGATCGCCGACGCCCTGGCCGAACAGGGGGTCGAAATCGACCGCCGCAAGATCGTTCTGGAAGAAGCCATCCGGTCCCTGGGCGAGTACGCCCTGGAAGTCAAAATTCATCCCGACGTCCGGGCCCACCTCAAGGTCTCGGTGATCAGGCATGACCTCCAGTCCGACGCGGAAAACCAGTAGCCGGAAAAGTCCCGCCACCGAAAAATCATCCGAAGACGCTTTGACCCGGGCGTCTTCGGATCTTCTCCGCAGGGTCCCTCCTAGCGACCTCGAGGCCGAACAGGCCGTTCTGGGCGGCGTCTTCCTCCGCAACGACGCCTTCAACGCCGTGCTCGAACGGCTCGTATCCGAGGATTTCTACTCCCCGGCCCACCGGATACTCTTCAACGCCATGACTGCGCTCTACGAGAAGTCGCAGCCCATGGATATCGTCACCGTGGCCGACCAGCTCCGCCACAGGGAGGAGCTCGACTCCGTCGGGGGTCCCCGCTACCTGGCATCCCTGGTCGAATCGGTCCCCACAGCAGCCAACATCGAGTTTCATGCCGACATCGTCAAGGAGAAGGCTATCCGCCGCCGGATGATCGACGCCGGCAGCCACATCCTGACCCAATGCTTTGACCCCTCTATCCCGGTGACCGATCTTCTGGACGAATCGGAACAGAGGATATTCTCCATCTCCGAAGCCTCGACCAAGCCGGTCTTTGCCAGCTCCCGACAGCTCGTAGACGAGATCTTCGTCCAGCTCAGCCAGCGGGTCGACCGCAAGGAACTGGTCACCGGCGTGCCCAGTGGTTACCACAAGTTCGATGAAATCACAGCCGGGTTCCAGGCATCGGACCTAATCATCATCGCCGGCCGCCCGGGCATGGGCAAGACGGCCTTCGCCCTGAACGTCGCTCTCCGGGCCGCCATCGGGGTCAATACCCGTACAGCCATCTTTTCGCTGGAGATGTCCAAGGAACAGCTCGTCCAACGCATGCTCTGCGTCTGGGGCAAGGTCGACCTAAAACGACTCCGGACCGGATTCATTGACGATCAGGACTGGGAGCGCCTCTACCAGGCTGGTGACTGCATCGCCAGTGCCCCCCTCTACATCGACGACACCCCAGCCCTGGCCACCATGGATCTCCGATCCCGGTGCCGCAAGCTCAAGGCGGAAAAAGGCTTGGACATGGTCGTGGTCGACTACCTCCAGCTCATGCGCAGCAGCAGGCGCATCGACTCCCGCGAGCAGGAAATCTCCGACATATCCAGGACCCTGAAGGCTCTGGCCAAAGAGCTGAACGTCCCGGTTGTGGCCCTGTCCCAGCTCAATCGCAAGGTCGAGGACCGGACTTCCAAGCGGCCCATGCTCTCGGATCTCCGGGAATCCGGAGCCATCGAGCAGGACGCCGACCTTATCGTCTTTCTCTACCGCGAGGACGCCTACGCCCGCTCCGAAGAGGGGGCTCCTGCTCCTTCCGCCGGCAAAGCCGAAGTCATTGTCGGCAAGCAGAGGAACGGCCCCTTGGGTACCGTTGAACTCGTCTATCTCAGTCAATACACGGCCTTTGAGAACGCGACCCACATGGCGGCCCCTTCGGAGCTCATGTAGCCCTCCGGTCCGGCCGACCCAGCACAAGGACTGCTCATGGAATGCTACAACCCCGCCGAGGCCATGGACCGTGCCCGGATTCTGGAACTCCAGGCCGTTCGCCTGAAAAACACCGTCTACCAGGCTACCAGGGCCCCTTTCTACAGGGAGCGTCTGGCCCGGGAGGGCATCAGGATCCAGGATGTGGCCACGGCCGAGGATATCCGCAAGCTGCCCTTCACCACTAAGGAAGACCTCAGGGCCCAGTACCCCTACGGCCTGCTGGCCGTGCCCCTAAAGCACCTGGTCCGCCTCCACGCCTCGTCTGGAACCACCGGATCGCCCACTGTCATTTTCCACACCGCCGGAGACCTGAACACCTGGGCCGAACTCGTGGCCCGCTGCATGTTCATGGTCGGCATACGGCCAAATGACGTCTTTCAAAATATGTCCGGATACGGCCTCTTCACCGGGGGGCTGGGCATCCATTACGGGGCCGAGCGTCTGGGATGCCTGACCATTCCGGCCGGGGCCGGCAACAGCAAACGCCAGATCAAGCTCTTGCAGGACTTCCGGGTCACGGCCATCCATATTATCCCTTCCTATGCACTCCATCTGGGCACGGTCTTTACGTCTTTGGACTTCGATCCCAAACTTCTGTCCCTGCGCATCGCCCTCATCGGGGCCGAACCGCACACCGACGCCACCAGAAAAAGAATCGAGGACATCTACGGACTCAAGGCCTTCAATTCCTACGGCCTGTCGGAAATGAACGGACCCGGGGTGGCCTTCGAGTGCGGGGCCCAGAACGGTATGCACCTCTGGGAGGACTCATACCTGGCCGAGATCGTCGACCCCGAGACCCTGGAACCGGTCCCGGACGGCCAGATCGGGGAGCTGGTCCTGACCACCCTGACCCGGGAAGGCATGCCTATCATCAGGTACCGGACCAGGGATCTGACCCGGTTCCTGCCCGGGGAATGTCCCTGCGGAAGACAGCACCGGCGCATCGACCGCATCCTCGGCCGGGCCGACGACATGTTCATCGTAAAGGGTGTGAACATCTACCCCATGCAGATCGAGAACGTTCTCATGTCCATGCCCGAGGTCGGCCAAAACTACCTTATTATCCTCGAAAAGAAGGGATTCCTGGACCAGGTTCGGGTCAAGGTCGAGATTCGCGAGGAGTTCTTTGTCGAAGACATGCGCGTTCTGTCCGCCCTCCAGGCCAAAATCGCATCCAGGCTCAGGGACGAGATCCTCATCACCCCCAAGGTCGATCTGGTAGAGCCCAACACCCTGCCCAGTTCCGAAGGCAAGGCCGTCCGGGTGGACGACCGCCGCGGTCTGAACGGTCAATAGCCGACCAACATGGACGCTGTCCTTGCCGTCCTGTTCATCGTCCTACTCCTCGCGAGCCTGATCCTCCACGTCTTCGGCCTTCCGGCCAACTGGCTCGTCCTGGCCCTGGCCGGCCTCTGGAAATGGTCGCATCCAGACATGGACGCCTCCGTCCCCTTCTTCATCGGCCTGTCCGTCCTGGCCCTGGCCGGAGAAGGCATCGAGTTCGCCGCCACGATCTGGGGAGGCCGCCGCTACGGCAGCACCGGCAGAGGAAACCTCGGAGCCATTGTCGGGGCCATTGTCGGAGCCGTGTTCGGAGCCCCGTTTTTCTTCGGCCTCGGAGCGCTGGCCGGGGCCCTGCTCGGAGCCTACGGCGGCTGTCTTTTGGTGGAAATCCTTCACGGCCGGGACATGGAGTCAGCCCGACAGGCTGCCAAGGGGGCCATGTTCGGAAAATTTCTTGGCCTGGCGGCCAAGTTCGGCCTTGGCGTGACCATGGTCTGGATGATCGTTCCCAGGGTTTGAGATTGAAGGAGACGGTCATGGACACATCTATCCGGGATTTGTGCGAAGATCTGGGAAAGATGCTCGTTGCCCGTGGCGAATCCCTGGCCACGGCTGAATCGTGTACCGGAGGACTTTTGGGCAGTTGGCTGACCTCTATCCCTGGAAGCTCAGAGTGGTACCTGGGCGGAGTCGTGGCCTACGCCAACAGAATCAAGGAAGACATCCTGGGAGTACCGACAGGGGTGATCAACAAAGAAGGGGCCGTGAGCCGGCCCTGTGTGAAGGCCATGTGCGTCGGCCTGGAATCACGGTTCCAGGCCCATCTTGAGGTGGCCATATCGGGCATTGCCGGTCCCGGAGGAGGAAGTCCCTCCAAGCCGGTCGGCACTGTCTGGATCGGCTGGCGCCACCAGGGCCGCGGCTCGGAACGCATGACTGTTTTTCCCGGAAACAGGGAGGCCGTTCGCCAGGCCGCGGCCCGGGCCGCGCTTCAAGGTCTGGTCGATGTCCTCAAATCAGCGGGGAATAGTCCCCGCGGTTGATCCGAATTTCCTCGGTCACGGCCATGATGTCCAGTTCCTCGACCATATCCTTGAGAACCGAGGGAGAGCCAGCCTCGGGCATGGCCTTCTTGACCTCCTGGACATTCTCGGCGATGGATTTCAGTTGGGCATAGGCGGACTTGAGATCCGGCCTAGGAGCCTGAAGCCCCTGGGCGTATCTGTCCCATTGATCGAGGAGGGAATCGACGCTGTTCATGACCTCCCGTCCCGAGGAAACGCCCTCCACGGCCTGGACCTCCCTGATATCAAGGAGCCCGGGTGCCAGTGGGGCGGATGGAACCGATGCCGGGTCGGGCCCGGCAGCCTTTTCACTTTTCGCAATCTTCTCGTTGAGGAGATCGGCGAACAGGTCATTCTCAGGCCGCCTGACCTTGCGATCGGCTTGGTGGTCCTGGACGCCTTGAATGAGTTCGGGATGAATTTTCATGGCATTCTCCTGTTAGCAGTCGTTCTGCAAGGCCTCTGCCAACTCCGGAAAAAATACAACTAACTGGAAAAATTGAATTTTATATTCCAATCCAAAACCTGAAGGAAAAAATTGCCGCCCGGAATCGACATTATGAATATCCTTACCCCCCACGAAGCAGGCCTCGTCATCAAGGGTATTTTTATCTACCCCACAGAAACCCTGTACGCAATCGGGGCAAATGTCGAGAATCCGCAGGCCATTATCCGCATTCAGGACCTGAAAGGCCGCCCTCTCGGAAAACCTCTCCCCCTGGTGACATCCCACGAGGGGCAGGCCAGGGAATGGTTCCAGCTCCAGGATCTGAGTCTGGAAGTGGCCTGGGCCTTCTGGCCGGGGCCCCTCTCCATCCTTCTTCGGCCCAGGCGGCATCTGCCCCCTGGAGTTTGCGGTCCCGACGGCATGGCCTGTGTTCGCATCCCGGCCCATCCTCTGGCCAGAGCCCTGGCCTCGTCCGTCAGGGCGCCCGTCGTCTCCACCAGCGCCAACTCTTCCGGGAATCCGGCCCCGGCCAG
This sequence comes from Deltaproteobacteria bacterium, assembly GCA_009929795.1. Taxonomy (NCBI): domain Bacteria; kingdom Pseudomonadati; phylum Myxococcota; class Myxococcia; species Deltaproteobacteria bacterium. The sequence continues at coordinate 27,476 of RZZR01000015.1, forward strand.
GGTCGAAGACATTGAACCGGCCATCAAGGACCATGTCGACTATGTCTTCACCGACCCTCCTTTTCCATACGGCGGGCCGCCCTCGACCATCGTGGCCGTTGTCGGCGACTCCCTGTCGGTGATTCGCGAAGGAGCCGTCTCCATCGCCGAAATCCAGGCCAAGGGATTTTGCGTCATGGTATAATATCGTCCGGTACGTGTCATTTCCGGTTCATTCCTCGTCCTGATCGAAGTCTGAGACAAACCACTCGCAAACCCGCCTCTTCCAGTCCTCGATTTCATCCCGGTACTCGACCACCGGAACATCCGCCCCGCAAGACCTGCAGAGCACCCTGGCCTTGGCTCATCGTCCGATGATGTCCACCGACGCGCCGCACCTCAAACAATGGAGCTGTGGTTCGTTTTCGATATGTTCTGTCATAACGATATGATAAATCAGCGGTCACACCATTCGAAGCCAGGATGTTGATCTAGACTGTCCCGGGGCCGGGTCGTCAGGGCGGACCAACTCAACGCCCCAGAGGCCGGAATTCCTTCAGGCCGGATGTCATTTCTAACCGACGATCAATCAAAGGTCCTGGTCCAGACACGACCGTTCGCCGAACGCCTCGGCGTTGACCGTCCGATTTCCCCCTCTCGGCGAATACTCATGTTCTTTCCGTCACAAGTCCTCATACTGCAGGCCGCAAAGCGTCTTTGTCCAGTCCCCGTCCACCCTCTGAATTTCAAGGAGCAGACATGGAACACAAACACCCCGGACCCAAGATCGATCAGGCCCTCTTCCACAGGCTCGTGGTCGCAAAATGGAAGGTTTCCTTGACCCTGGCCGCAATCATGATGGTCGTCTACTACGGTTTTATTCTGGTTTTGGCCTTTGACAAGGAGCTTCTGTCCACCAAGATCGGGGAACATATGACCGTGGGCATCCCCGTAGGACTTTTCCTTATCATCCTGGCCTGGCTCATCACCGGGGTCTATGTCTTCTGGGCCAACTCATCCTACGACCGGGCCGTGCAGGATGTCCTCAAAAGCATGAGGAGGCGCTAGAATGGACCCGAACTTCGTCTCCACCATCGGCCAACCCAACGCCACGTCCATCATCTTTTTTTTCGTCTTCATCACCGCCACGCTATTCATCACCTATTGGGCGGCCAAGAAAAGCCGTTCCCCCTCCCAGTTCTACGCCGCCGGCCGCAGCGTGACCGGCCTTCAGAACGGCTTGGCCCTGTCCGGGGACTACATGAGCGCGGCCTCCTTTCTGGGCATCGCCGGCCTGGTCTCCCTGAAGGGCTACGACGGCCTGATCTACTCCATCGGCTTCCTGGTCGGCTGGCCCATCATCATGTTCCTCATCGCCGAACCCCTGAGGAACCTCGGCAAGTTCACCTTTGCCGACGTTGTCGCCTACCGCCTGAAACAGAAACCCATCCGCATCGCGGCATCCCTGGGATCCCTGATGACCGTGGCCTTCTACCTCATCGCCCAGATGGTCGGATCAGGTTCCCTGGTCATGATGATCTTCGGCATCCCCTATGAGTACGCCATCGTCGCCGTGGGCCTGGTCATGATCACCTATGTCCTTTTCGGCGGAATGCTGGCCACGACGTGGGTTCAGATCATCAAGGCCGTGCTCCTGCTGAGCGGGGCCACGGTCATGGTCGTCTTTGTCCTGGTCCATTTCGGATTCAGTTACGGGGAATTGTTCAAACAGGCCGCCGTGAAGTACGGCGACGCCGTCCTTCAGCCCGGGGGCCTGGTCTCCAACCCCTGGGACGCCGTATCCCTGGGCATGGCCCTCATGTTCGGCACGGCCGGACTGCCCCACATTTTGATGCGCTTCTACACCGTGCCCGACGCCAAGACCGCCCGGACATCAGTATTCTACGCCACCGGATTCATCGGCTATTTCTACATTCTGACCTTCACCATCGGCTTCGGGGCCATGGTCATCGTCGGCCAGGACGTCATCTCCGGCATGGACAAGGGCGGGAACATGGCCGCACTGCTCCTGGCCGAGGCCACCGGGGGGACGATGTTCTTGGGCTTTATCGCCGCCGTGGCCTTTGCCACCATCCTGGCCGTGGTCGCCGGCCTGACCCTGGCCGGAGCCAGTACCCTGTCCCACGACCTCTACGTCAACGTATTCTGCACCGATGGAGCCACCGAGGAACAGGAGGTCAAGGTGGCCAAGCGGGCCACCCTGGCCCTGGGTGTTCTGGCCATCGTCCTGGGTCTGGCATTCAAGGGCCAGAACGTGGCCTTCATGGTCGGCCTGGCCTTTGCCATTGCCGCCAGCGCCAACTTCCCGGCCCTGCTCCTCTCCATCCTGTGGCGGAACTTCTCCACCGTTGGAGCCACAGCCAGCATCTACACCGGAACCATTCTGGCCGTGGGCCTCATCGTCATCAGCCCCACGATCTGGATGGATGTCCTCCATAACCCGACGGCTATCTTTCCCTTGAAGAATCCGGCCATAATCTCCATGACCGGGGCCTTCATCGCCGGATACCTGGGATCGGTTCTCCGACCCGATCCCGACGCCTCAAAAAAATACGAGGACCAGAAGATCCGCAACTACCTCGGTGTCGGCGCCGAGTAATCAGCCAGACACGCCTGTACAGCATCGGGGTTCCCGGAATCACCCGGGCCCCGATGCCGCTCTCGACATCCGGCGTTTTTTGACGGATGAAAAAGCGTCTTCTGGATCACAATAATCGAGACGGGACGCATGAAAACACCTGCCGGATCGACGCGGAATGAACACCAACCCAAGACCGGGCATCAAGGGCCAGGCAAAGGTTCGGACTCCAGGCTCGACCCCTATCTCTGCCTCAGCCTTGCCGATATCAGACTCAAGCCGCCGGTGGTCGTCCAGGCCGGGGCCACGGTTTTGGAGGCCGCCCGGGCCATGCTTCGGGAAGAGGCCGCGGCCTGTCTGGTTCTCCGAGACTCCGAAACCATAGGCATCCTGACCGAGCGGGACATTCTCCAGAAGGTCGTGGCCCCGGGCAAGGATCCAGCTGGTGTCCTGGCCGAGGAAATCATGGGCAGCCCGCTGATCACGATCCGCCGCAACGATCTGCTCTTCGAGGCCTTTTCGCGGATGATCCGCCATGTCATCCGCAAGCTGGTGGTCGTGGATGACGATCTGGTCCCGGTGGGCATCCTTGAGGAACGGGATCTGCTTTCGGCCAAGGGCGAGAACCCGGTCTATCTCATCGGGGAAATCGCGGCAGCCAAGGATGTCGCCACCCTGGGCCAGGTCTTTCGTCGTGTCGGAGACATGGCCGTGCGCTCCGTGGCCGAAGGGGTCGGCCCCTTCCAGGTCGGCCGGCTGATCAGCGACATGCACGACCATGTTCTGACCAGGGTCTGCGACCTGATCCTGAAAGAACTGGGGGAATCGCCGTCCGGATTCTCCCTCCTGACCCTGGGCAGCGAGGGCAGACGTGAACAATACCTGGCCACAGACCAGGACAACGCCATGATCCTGGCCGACGACCAAGACCGGGATATCCGGGACTTCTTCGGCCGTTTCGCCGGGCAGTTCGTCCAGGCTCTGCTCGACCTGGGTTTCCCCCCCTGCCCCCACCAGGTCATGGTTTCCAACCCGGACTGGCGCATGGCCCTGGACCGCTGGATGGACACCGTGGACACGGCCGTCGGCCGGGCCGACCTAAACGACATTCTGACCATCTCCATGCTGGTCGACATGCGGCTCGTGACCGGGGATAGGGACCTATTCGATCGGCTCCGGGACTATCTCTTCAAAAAAATCAAGGACAACCCCTTTCTACTCAAATACATGGCCCGGGAGGCCCTGCGGTTCTCACCGCCCTTGGGGTTTTTCAACAATATCGTGGTGGAGAAGTCGGGCCCGCGCAAGGGCCTGACCGACATCAAGAAAGGCGGGGTGTTTCCGATCACCCAGGGGGCGAGAACCCTGGCCGCCGAACACGTGGTGCTGGAGACCTCCACCGAGGACCGCGTCCTCCGATTGGCCGAGATGGGCGTCTTTTCCGAAAGCCTGGCCTCGGGCCTGCTCGAGGCCTGCGCCTTTTTCCAGACCCTGCGCCTGCGGTTTCAGACCGAACGGCTTCGGGCCGGAGAAAGCCCCGACAACCTCATCGCCCCCGGCCGCCTCTCGTCCCTGGAACAGGAAAAGCTCAAGGATTGCTTCAAGATCGTGGTCGAGTTCCAGGGCCTGCTGTCCAACAAGTACAAGCTTCATCTCTTGACCTGATCAATCATCCGAACAAGGGCCAACGACCCGATCCATCCTATCACGGACCAGCGGTCCGGGGGATCTATTCTGACTTCCGTCCAACATTTCCCTGATCTTTGCCAGATACTCGTTAATCTTGAAAGGCTTCCCAATAAACCCGGCACAGCCTTCGGCCAATGTACACATTCAACCCGTATCCAGAGTTACGCTCAATTTTGATTGACCCACTCCTGATATCTGCGCAATCATTGGGTGTCAGCCCCTGATCCCGGAAAAACCCCTGTTCATGGGCCACGAAAACCGGGGCACTGCCGATGTACCTGGAAGCGGCCACGGTCAGGGAAACGGCCGGGGCCTTCGGCTTGGAGTCTCCGCAGGCCGTCAGCAAGAAAAAAAGGGCCAGAACAGCAATACCCCCCGCCCGGACTCCGGCCATCACGAGCCTTCGCCCTCCGTTGGACCGAACCGGCCCAGGACCGCCTTGAGGTCCTCGATGCCCACCGGCTTGGCCAAATAGTCGTCCAGGCCCGCATCCAAAAATCGCTCCCGGTCACCGGCCATGGCATGGGCCGTCAGGGCCACCACGGGAATCTTCGGATCATAGACCGATCCGTCGTGGGAGCGAATCCTACGGGTGGTCTCAATCCCGTCCATGTCCGGAAGCTGAATGTCCATGAGAACCAGATCGAACCGCCGACGCTCCAGGGCCGCCAGGGCTTCTTTGCCGTCAAAGACCGCCTCCGGCCTGTGCCCGAGTTTTTCCAGAAGGCCGGTGACGGACAATTGGTTGATCTTGTCGTCCTCGACCAGGAGGATGGCCAGACCGGCCCCCTTGTCCTCTCCCTCCCTGATGTCGTCGTGCCTTTTCTCCTCGGCTCCTTCCCCCACGACACCCAAGGTCAGGACGAAATGCACGACGGTTCCCTCGTTCGGGGCGCTTTCCAATGACAGATTCCCGCCCATCAGGCCCACCAGTCGGCGGACGATGGCCAAACCCAGGCCCGCGCCCTGATGTCCCCGGGTCATGGACCCGTCCACCTGGACAAAGGGCTGGAATATATCTCTGATCTTGTCTTCGGGAATGCCCGTGCCCGTGTCCGACACCGAGAACAGGACCCGGATCTCTCCAGAAG
>RZZR01000016.1 GCA_009929795.1 Deltaproteobacteria bacterium
GGTACGGACAAAAGATCACAAGAGGAATGTGTTATGACCGACTCGCGACATGTCTGGGTCGCCTTTGGCGACATTCACGAAAACCTGTCATTTCTGCAAGGAATTCCCGAGCTGGCCAGTGCCGACGGAGTCCTCATCACCGGGGACCTGACCAACCGGGGCGACCGGGCCTCGGCCGCCCGGATTCTCGATCGCGTGGCCGCCATCAATCCCCGCATACTGGCCCAGATCGGCAACATGGACCGATCCGAGGTCGACGACCTCCTCTCTACCCGAGGATACAACGTCCACCGACAGGTCGTCGAGCTGGCCCCGGGCCTCGTCCTCATGGGCATTGGCTGGTCGACGCCAACTCCCTTCGGCACTCCGTCCGAAGTCGAGGACAAGGTCATCGCCGCCTGGATCGAGGAAACCTACGCCAAGGTCGATCAGGACTCGAAACTGGTGGCCATGATCCACAATCCTCCTTTGAACACGGCCACGGACCGCCTCATGAACGGCACCCCCATCGGCAGCCAAGCCGTACGCGACTTCATCGAGCTCCGCCAGCCAGCCCTCTGCCTGACCGGACACATCCATGAATCCAGGGCCCTGGACCGTCTGGGCAAAACGATCGTCGTCAACCCCGGGAACTTCGGATCCGGCGGCTACGCCCTGGTCACCTACGACGGCCGAGACGTCCGGGCCGAAATCCTCCAGGCCGGACGCCCATGAAAATCTACTCGTGGAACGTCAACGGCTTCCGGGCCGTTGTCGGCAAGGGATTCTGGGATTGGTTCCGGTCCTGTGACGCCGATGTTGTCTGTCTTCAGGAAGTCAAGGCCGAACAGGGCCAACTTGCCGAGGAACACCAGCGGATCGACGGCTATGAAATCGCCTGGAACGCCTCCTCGGTCAAGAAAGGATACTCTGGAACGGCCTGCTTCTACCGGGTTCCGCCCCTGACCGTCAGCACCGGTCTTCCCGACGGACGATTCAAGGGTGAAGGCCGGGTCGTCCGCCTTGAATACCCCGATTACCATCTCCTGAACATCTATTTCCCCAACGGCCAGATGAGCGACGAACGTCTGCGGTTCAAACTCGGTTTCTACGACGCTTTTCTCCAATACGCCGAGGACCTCCGGGCCCACAAGCCGGTCGTCGTCTGCGGAGACTTCAACACCGCTCACAAGGAAATCGACCTCAAGAACCCCAAGGCCAACGAGGATCGTTCCGGCTTCCTGCCCGTTGAAAGGGAATGGATGGACCGCTTCGTGGCTCAAGGCTATGTGGACACCTTCCGCATGTTCTGTTCGGAACCGGACCATTACTCCTGGTGGTCCTACCGCTTCGGGGCCAGATCACGGAACGCGGGATGGCGGATCGACTATTTCTTCGTCTCCTGTGAACTTGAATCCCGCATCCAAAAAGCCTGGATCGAGCCCCATGTCCAAGGTTCAGACCACTGCCCCGTCGGAATTGAAATCGGGGAACAGGCCTCATGAGCCTTCCCGATCTTGAACGCCGTCTGGCGGATCTGGCCGAGGCCAGAAACTGCGATCTCACGGAGTTTAAAAACCACAAGGAAGACCGCACGTCCATCCTCCAGGCTGTCACCCGACTCCCTCTTTGGTGCCGTCAGGCCCTGCCCGAAATAGACGAGTCCCTGGCCAGTCTCGAAGCCGAATCCAAAGACCAAAATTGAAAAGGCCGCCAACGATCAACATCGTCGGCGGCCAAAATTCATGCCGTTTCTCGGTCCCGGACCGGGGCCAGTCTACGGGGCTCAGGAAAAACCGGCCCTTGGGGAGCAACTTCCCTGGGACCCAGCGGACAAGGACGGTACTCCCCCCGCCATGGCCCTGACTCCGGCCGAGATGACCTTCCGGGTCTTCTCGCATTTGCATTTCGGACAAGGGGGATTCTCCTTGGAACTGATGGATTGGATCGTCTCGAACACCTGCCCGCAATCGCTGCACTCGAACTCGTAGATCGGCATATCTCCTCCCGATAATCAGCAGCCCTTGGCATTAGAGTCCAGGGAACCGTCTGCCGTGGCCACCAACAGGCCACTTCCTTCCCGTGCATGAACCCGCAAAGGACCCATATGTTTGGCCACGGACCCGGCCACGGCAAATGCGTACATTCCTGTCCGTATCATGACGTCATCGACCTGGGCCTCTTCCAGAGCCAGGGTCAATTTCGGACCCCTTCACCCGACGCCGAAATCAATCCGGATGGTTTTCGGCTGCCGGTCATGGAAAAAAACATCCAGAAAGGCCAAGGCTTCAGGGGTTACGGTCAGCATATTTCTGAGAAAGACAGAAAGACATCGGCCCGAGGCCGAAAAAAGGGGCACAAATAATGCGCCCCTGAACAATTAATAGACTTGGTATCAGCAGGTGGAGCAAGAAGAACAGGAACTGCAGCTCCCGCCCGACTCCATCTGCATGCTCGATTTAACATTGAAACCGTAGTAATGATCGAAGTCGACCTTCATCGGTGCCGCTGTCTGGGCCAAGGCCTTGTCGACCACGAACATGAACCCTTCCACATCGAATACATCGTCGGAATCTTTTTGCTCATCCAGAGCAAGTGCCAATTTTGGCCCACCTCAGCCAGCGGCCATATACACCCGTATGGACGGCCGTTCCTTGCCCTCGAAATGCTGTTCCAGTTGTTCCTGGGCAGGCTTTGTCAACTCAAGCATCCACTCCCTCCTTGAAAAAGTATGTGAACTGTGTTGGTAAATATCCCCAATCCATTTGTCAAACCTATAGTGGTCTGAAACGAGCTGTCAAGACATAAACACATAAATATCCTCGTAGAGCGACCATCCGCGTCATGAAGAACAGGATGAACACGAGGAACAGGATGAACACGAGGAGCAGGAGTCGGAATCCAGCTCCAAGCTCGACCGGATGGCCACCCCCGTACATTCGTTGAAATCGATTTCAAAAGGTGAGCCGGTCAGGGAAAGGGACTTGTCGATCACGAACTTGAATCCGTCCGCTTCCCGAACATCGTCGGTGGACTTGACCTTGTCGATTCCCAGACCGAGACGCGCCCCTCCCTTGCCAACCTCCAGATGAATCCGGATCGGCGGTCTTTCTCCACTATTGAACTGTTTCTCCAAAACTTCTTTGGCTTTTTGGGTCAATGTCACCATCTTTTTTCTCCGCTTTTCGGCCAGACCTCATGCCCGGCCAGTTTTGATCTCTGTCTTTACTCCGGAACCCGTTCTATATCAGCACCGACCGATTGGAGCTTGACCTCCATGCGCTCGTATCCCCGATCCAAGTGATAGATCCGACGGACCTCGGTCACGCCTTCGGCAGCCAACCCGGCCAGAACGAGACAGGCGCTGGCCCGCAGGTCCGAGGCCATGACCGGCGCTCCTTGGAGCCTCTCAACCCCTCGAACCAGGGCCGACTGGCCGGTCAGCCTGATCTTGGCCCCCATTCGGACAAGCTCCAGAACGTGCATGAACCGATTCTCGAAAATGCTTTCCTCGATCAGTCCCGAGCCTCCGGAAACGCACATCAGGGCCATGATTTGGGCCTGCATGTCCGTTGGAAAGCCTGGATGAGGAAGGGTGACGACATCCACCCCGTTCAAGGGCCCATCGACCCGGACAAGAACCCCGTCGGCCCTCTCTTCGATCCAGACTCCCATCTCCCGGAGCTTGTAGACTACCGGGTCCAGATCGGCCATCGGGCAATCCTCGAGCAGAAGTTCCCCACCGGTGATGGCTGCGGCCACCATGTAAGTGCCGGCCTCGATCCTGTCGGACATGACCCTGTAGTCGCATCCGTGCAGGGATTCCACCCCGTCGATGGTCAACACGCTGGTCCCCTGGCCGCTGATCATGGCCCCGCAGGCGTTCAGGAAATTGCAGAGATCGACGACCTCCGGTTCCCTGGCCGAGTTTTCCAGGACAGTCCGGCCCTGGGCCAGGGCCGCGGCCATGACCAGATTTTCCGTTCCACCAACCGTGGGAAAATCGAAATGAATTCTTGCTCCCTGCAGTCGGTCGCATTGCCCCTGGATGTACCCGGCCTCCAACTCGAACTTTGCCCCCATCTGCTCAAGGGCCTTGAGATGGAGGTCCACGGGCCTGGCCCCGATGGCGCACCCGCCGGGCAGGGCGACCCTGGCCCGACCCAGTCGACCCAGAAGAGGGCCCAGACAGAGGACCGAAGCCCGCATGGTCCTGACCAGATCGTAAGGGGCCTCTTCCTCGGAGGCACTGCCCTGGATCCTGACCAGATCGTCCTCGTACGTCACCCGACACCCCAACAGAGACAGCAGGCGGATGGTAGTCGTGATGTCACGCAGCCTCGGCACGTTGCGCAGGCGAACGACCTCGTCGGTCATCATGGCCGCGAACAGAATCGGCAACGAGGCGTTCTTGGATCCGCTGACCCTGATGCTGCCCTTGAGCGTGTTCCCGCCTCTGATAATGAGTTTGTCCATACTCCTCCCAAATAATCATCGTGGCCTGCCGGCAAGCATCGGACACTAGCCAAGGACGAGCCTGCCGTAAACACCGGGACCGCGTGAAAAATCGAGAAATCGGCCGGGAAAATAAACCCCAGGGCCCACAATGTTCCGGCTAAATTTCACACTCGGCCCGGCTTGATTTGCCGAGGCTTCTTGCGTAGCGGCACATTGAGGCTAGAAGATTCCCAATCAATCGAAAACCAAGCTGTCACTGGAGTTGGGGATGATCCACCTTTTTCACTGTCCGTCCATGAATGACTTGGCCAAACGAATCCAGGCCCTCCATCCTGAGGACATCCGCCTGGGATCGGTCAAGTGGGCCTATTTCCGGGACGGGTTCCCGAACCTGAAAATCGAAAACGCCGCCGCCCTGCGCAACGGCCACGTCGTGTTTTTGGCCACCTTGACCGAACCTGCCGAGCTTTTTGCCCAACTGGCCGTGATTTTCGAACTGCCGCGCTACGCGGTCCGGTCCTTCAAGCTCATCCTGCCGTATTTTCCCACCGGGACCATGGAACGGGTCGAGGAGGAGGGAGAAATCGCCACCGCCGCCACTCTGGCCCGCCTCCTCTCGGACATCCCCCTGACCATGTCCGGCCCGGCCCAGATCGTCATCTTCGACATCCACGCCCTGCAGGAGCGCTTCTATTTTTCCAACCGGGTCATTCCCCGCCTGGAGTCGGCCGTGCCCCGGCTCAAACGCAGAATCGAAGACCTGCCGGACCTGGCCATCGCCTTTCCCGACCAAGGGGCATGGAAGCGTTTCGGCCGCATGTTCCCGGAATACCCCCAGATCGTCTGTCTCAAGGCCAGGCACGGCGACCAGCGCGGAGTAATCGTCAAGGAGGGCGAGCCCCAGGACCGGCATGTTGTCATCGTCGACGATCTGATCATGTCCGGAGGCACCCTGGTCGAATGCAAAAACGCCCTCCTGACCGCCGGGGCTTCCCGGGTCAGCGCCTTCGCCACCCACGGCGTCTTTCCGGACGAAAGCTGGCACCGCCTCGAAAACCAGGGGTTCGAAACCATCTGGATCACCGACTCCTGTCCGATGCAGGCCGCCCGAATCTCAGGCCGCCTACCCTTTGAGATCCTGTCTCTGGACGAGGATCTGGGCAGAATCGTTCACGAACCGTTGCTCTGTGTCTGAAGCCTTCCTTGTCGTCCTTGTCCCCAAGAGGTCCAACGACCACAAAGCCTCGCCAACGGCCGATTTGACCCCCAGGCCGGGACCCCGTAGAGAACTGCCTCCTTTCAAGCCATAAATCGAGGAGTCTTCATGAAACTGGAAGAAAAATTGGGAATGGCCACCGTGCACTACACCGGGACTCTGGATGACGGGACCGAATTCGACTCGTCCAGGGGCCGGGAACCGCTGTCCTTCCGACTGGGCTGCAGCGAGGTCATCAAAGGGTTTGAAGAAGCCGTGCAGGGGCTGACGCCCGGCCAAAACGTCAAGGTCGTCATCCCGGCCGACGAGGCCTATGGTCCCAGACGGGAGGACATGGTCGTCTCCATACCTCGGGGACAATACCCTGACGGGATGCCCCAAGAGCTCGGAACCACCATCGGCCTCAGAACTCCGGATGGCATGGAGATTCCGGCCACGATCGTCGAATTCTCGGACGAAAATGTCATCCTGGACGCCAATCACCCTCTGGCTGGCGAGCGTCTGACCTTCGACATAGAACTGGTCAGCCTCGAAAACTGACCCGCTCTTTGCCTTAGCGCAAAAACGGGCCGGCCTCCCAAAACAGGGAGACCGGCCCGTTTAATTTCGGCCCAGGCCGTGGCTACAGCCCGCAGGCGCCCTGCAGATACTTCTTCCGAAGGTTGCGGGTGACCAACACCGGACAGGTGGCCCCTTCCAGAACGCGGGTGACCACGCTGCCCATGATCACGTTCTCCAGGACGGACAGCCCCCTCGAACCGATGACGATCAAATCGCAATCCAGCTCTTCCTGCATGTTGAGAATGACATAGTCGGGACGGCCGCTGCGGGCCACCAGTTCGACATCCATTTTGCAAGGCTCGAGTATCTTTCGGTATTCCTCCAGGAGTTCCATGGACTTGGCATGGGCCTCCTGGCGGAGTTCCTCGCCTTTTTTCCCGCCGATGGTCACACTGATGGGGTCCGAGACATGCAGCAGATACAATTTCGGATTCTTTGCGTTGATCAGATGGGCCGCATATCTGGCCGCGTTTTTGGAGGAATCCGAACCATCCACCGGTATCAACACTTTTTCGACTTTGATCATGTTTGACTCTCCCTGGCGGACAGGCCGCCGCTTTCGATTAATGGAAGAAGAGGATGTTCATCAGAATGAAGCACGGCACCAGGATACCCACCGACCAGGCCATGTACCCAAAGAAGCTGGGCATCTTGACCCCGCCCGATTCGGCGATAGACCGGACCATGAAGTTGGGGGCGTTGCCGATATAGGTGTTGGCTCCCATGAAGACCGCTCCGGCCGAAATGGCCAGCAGGGTGCCCACCTCGCTCATGAGTCGCTGAGGATCGCCTCCGGCGGTGTTGAAGAACACCAGATAAGTCGGAGCGTTATCCAGAAAACTCGACAGACCGCCAGTCAGCCAGAAGTACATGGTATGGTTGTCCATGCCTTCGGCTGTCTTGACCATGGCGATGACGCTCCGCAGAGCTCCGTCCATGCCGGCCCGCAGGATGGAAATGGCCGGAATCATGGAGATGAAGATTCCGGCAAAGAGCTTGGCCACTTCGCGGATTGGTTCCCAGTCGAACTCGTTGCGGCGTCGGATCTCCGAAGGAGTGATCTTCAGGCTGATTATGGCCAGAACGAGGAGCAGGACGTCCCTGACGACGTTCTGTAATTCCACATGGACGTGGTACACGGTGAACCCGCCCTCGGGCTTCCACATGCCGCTCATAAGCACGCCGCCGACCACACCGGCCAGCAGAGCCAGGTTGGGGAGACCTTCCAGGCGCAGACGTCCGTCCTGGCCAGCGGTCGGGGACTCGGGCCGGCCTTCCTTGTTGAAGAGGAAGGTGTCTATGGCGAAATACACGGCCAGCAGGATGGCCGAGAGAACCGCGAAGGGAATGAACATGTGGACCGTGGTCCAGAAAAAGGACACGCCCTTCAAAAAGCCCAGGAACAGTGGCGGGTCGCCGAGGGGCGTCAGGCTTCCTCCGATGTTGGCCACCAGAAAGATGAAAAAGACGATGGTATGGACCTTGTATCTGCGGTGGGCGATAGCCCGCATGAGCGGACGGATGAGGAGCATGGCCGCACCAGTGGTTCCCATCCAACTGGCCAGAAGGGTACCAATCAATAAAATGACCGTGTTGACCTGTGGCTTGCCCACCAGGGAGCCGCGAAGGCAGACTCCGCCGGCAATGGTGAACAACGAGAAAAGCAGAATGATGAAAGAGACATATTCAAGGGCCAGGGTGTGGACCACGGCGTATAACGCCATGTCAAACCCGTGGACTATGGCGAAGGGTACCAAAAAGGCCAGGCCCCAGAAAGCGGCCACCTTGCCATAATGATGGTGCCAGAAATGGGGTATGGCCAGGGGCATGATAGCGATGGACAAGAGCATACAGGCAAAAGGGACGACCCAAAGCACTCCAAGGTGTTTTCCGATTTCCTCAGCCTCATGATGCAGATCACCTGCGGCCAATGCATCCGTCAACAGCCCGAACAGGCCCAGACCAATGACGGCCAGGCAGAAAAACCAGACAAAATTTTTTCGCATCCGACATTCTCCTTTTGGGCCGCGGGAAACAGCGGCTCTCTTTTGAGTCCATCGAAAATGACATCCTCATCGAGATGTCCCGCCTCTACCGAAAAAGTCCGGAGAAAAAACTCCGGCCCATCCTTGATGCGCCCGGCACGACTTCCGTCCACGGCCATGAAATGGACCCGCCCATGGACAGCTTGGTTTCCACCCATCTGTCCGTGCTGAGAAAGTCCTGACTCGCAGAACATGACGTACCCGCCGAGCTCCATATGCCTTCCCTTGGACAAGGGCAATACCCTCGGCAGCGCCCCCTCTTCTTGGGATTTTCAACTTGATGACGAGATGGATCAATGCTTCTCGGCGACATACCTCCAGCAAGACAAAAAAAAGGCCGGCCCCCATTCGAGGACCGGCCCTGTCAAAGATGTTCGGGCATGGAATCAGATTCCGCAGGCCCCCTGCAAGTATTTTTTTCTCAGATTGCGGGTGACCAGCACCGGGCAGGTCGCCCCTTCCAGAACGCGGGTGACCACGCTGCCCATAATCACGTTCTCCAAGACAGACAACCCCCTCGAACCAATGACGATCAAATCGCACTCCAGTTCTTCTTGCATATTGAGAATGACATAATCGGGACGCCCGCTGCGGGCCACCAGCTCGACATCCATTTTGCAAGGTTCGAGCATCTTCCGGTATTCCTCCAGGATCTCCATGGACTTGGCCTGGGCCTCCTGGCGCAACGCCTCTCCTTTTTTCCCACCGATGGTCACGCTGATGGGGTCCGAGACATGAAGCAGATACAACTTCGGATTCTTTGCGTTGATCAGATGCGCGGCATATCTTGCCGCATTCTTGGAGGAATCCGAACCATCCACCGGTATCAGCACTCGTTCGACTTTGATCATTTTTGAACCTCCCTGGCGGACGGGCCGCCGCTTTCGATTAGTGGAAGAAGAGGATGTTCATCAGGATGAAGCACGGCACCAGGATGCCCACCGACCAGGCCATGTACCCGAAAAAGCTGGGCATCTTGATCCCTCCAGTTTCCGCGATGGACCGGACCATGAAATTCGGGGCATTGCCGATGTACGTGCAGGCGCCGAAAAAGACCGCACCGGCCGAGATGGCCAGCAACGTGCCGACCTCGGTCATGAGCCGCTGTGGATCGCCCCCGGCCGTATTGAAGAACACGACGTAGGTCGGGGCGTTGTCCAGAAAGGCGGACAGGGAGCCGGTCAGCCAGAAATACATGGTGTGGTTGTCCAGGCCTTCCGCAGTTCTGACCATGGAGATGAGTCCCCGCAGGGCTCCGTCCATGCCGGCGCGAAGGATGGAAATGGCCGGGATCATGGAAATGAAGATGCCCGCAAAAAGCTTGGCCACCTCCCTAATGGGTTCCCAGTCGAATTCGTTGCGCCGCCGGATCTCCGGCGCCGTGATCTTCAGGCTGACGATGGCCAAAGCGACCAGCAGGATGTCCCGGATGATGTTCTGAAGTTCCACGTGCACTTCGTACACTGTCAACTCGATCCCGGGCTTCCACATGCCGCTCATGAGCACGCCGCCGACCACGCCGGCCAGCAGGGCCAGGTTGGGGAGACCTTCCAGGCGCAAACGTCCGTCCTGCCCGGCGGTCGGAGACTCGGGACGCCCTTCCTTGTTGTAGAGGAAGGTATCGAGAGCGAAATACACGGCCAGCAGGATAGCCGAGAGAACCGCAAAGGGGATGAACATGTGGACCGTGGTCCAGAAAAAGGACACGCCCTTCAAAAAGCCCAGAAACAGGGGTGGATCGCCCAGAGGCGTCAAACTGCCCCCAATATTGGCCACCAGAAAAATGAAAAAGACGATGGTGTGGACCTTGTACTTGCGATGGGCGATGGCCCGCATGAGCGGCCGGATGAGAAGCATGGCCGCGCCCGTGGTGCCCATCCAGCTGGCCAGCAGGGTCCCGATCAGGAGGATGACCGTGTTGACCTGAGGCTTACCCACCAGGGAGCCGCGAAGGCAGACTCCCCCGGCAATGGTGAACAACGAAAAAAGCAGGATGATAAAAGAGATGTACTCCAGAAACATGACATGCAGCACATTGTAGACGGCTAGGCTGAATCCGTAGACCAGGGCATACGGTACGATGAAGGCCGCCCCCCAAAAAACAGCCACCTTGCCGTAGTTGTGGTGCCAGAAATGGGGGATGACCAGGGGCATGATGGCAATGGACAAAAGCAGCCCGGCAAAAGGAACTGCCCAAAGCACCCCCATCTGCTTCCCGATTTCATCTGCCGCATGATGCAACCCGCCGGCGGCCCAGGCTTCTGATCCCGCCCCGAGCATTCCCAGACCCATGACCGCCAGGCAGAAAAACCAGCCGAAATGTCTTCTCATTCGATGTTCTCCTTTTGGGCCGTCGTCCCACTGACGGCCGGCTCATTTGCAGGTTCAGGACATCGACGACAATGCCCAGCCACTTCCTGTTCAGACAAAAAGGGGTCCGACCAATCCGTATTCCGAACACGACAGATGCCGTATAGCCGTATGTCAGGCCGAAACACTGGATGTGGCCATCTCCCGACCTATGTGATGACGGCCTCTGAAACCCAAAGAGGCCTTTGTCTCGGAACGAAACGTCGGGCTGTGGAGTATCTTTTCGCTAACGGATTTTTTCGTCTGAAGCAAGCGAAAGACGAGCGTCTTGCCGGGCAATCCGGCGAGGCGAATCTTGACCATACGGCAAAGGCCAGGGTTTTGGGCAAAACCCCATGTGCGGCTGTTTGCAAGACCGGGCTTGAAAAAACGGTTCAGCCTGTGGTCAGACGAACCACCTCGTGGATCGACTTGAGCTTGCGAAGTTTTTCGATGGTCCGGTAGAGATGGGACGAATCATTGACCTCGATGGTGAAGACCATCTCCGACTTGCCGTCGGGCTCGGACCTGAACATGCCGGAATCGATGTTCACCTGCTGATCGGCCAACAGCCTCGACACTTGGGCCAGCACGCCCCGCTCGTTCGCGCAGACCATCCGGATCTTGACCGGAAACGACTTCTCGACCTCGCTCTCCCAACTGACATCGATGAGCCGCTCTTCCTCCATATTGGCCACGTTCGGGCAGTCTGTGGTATGCACGGTCACCCCTCGACCGCGGCTGATATACCCGATGATCGGATCTCCAGGGAGGGGGTTGCAGCACTGGGCGAAGCGAATAAGCACGTCGTCGATTCCCCGGATGCAGACCGCCGACTTGCCGCCTTTGGTCTTCTGATCTCTGGAAGCCTCGGGTCTGCGCTCCTCGGAAACATCCTCTCCGGTCTCCGCAGGCTTCGGCAGCAGGTGGTTTAGAACCTGCCTCGGGGTGATCCGGGCGTAGCCTACCGAGGAGAGCAAATCGTCGACCCCCTGGAAGGACATTTCCTTGGCCAAAGCCTCCAGACGGCCATCCCGCATGGCCCGGCCGACGTTGACACCCATCTTGCGGCCTTCCTTCTCGAGCATCTCCTTGGCCAGACTGATGCTCCGCTCCCGCTCCTCGGTCCTGATCCATTGCTTAATCCTGGTCCTGGCCTTGGCTGTCTTAACGAATTGCAGCCAGTCCCGACTCGGATGCCGGTCGGCGGAGGTCAGGATCTCGATCGTGTCGCCATTGACCAGGGCGGTGTTCAAGGGAACGAGTTTGCCGTTAACCTTGGCCCCAGTGCAGTGATCCCCCACCTGAGTGTGGATCAGATAGGCGAAATCCACGGGCGTAGCCCCTTCGGGCAGTTCCTTGACCTGTCCGCGGGGGGTAAAAACGTACACCTCGTCCTGAAAGAGGTCGAACCGAAGAGACGACATGAACTCCCGGGCATCCTTGGACTCGTTCTGCCAGTCCAGGATCTGCCTGAGCCAGCTGAAACGGTTGGCGTCCTTGTCCCTGACCTTGCCCCCCTCCTTGTAAAGCCAGTGCGAGGCCACTCCGTATTCCGCCAACTGGTGCATTTCCTCGGTCCGGATCTGAATCTCGATGCGTTCCCCGTCGGGACCGATGACCGTGGTGTGCAGACTCTGGTACATGTTGGCCTTGGGCATCGAAATATAGTCCTTGAACTTGCCCGGCACCGGCTTCCATTCGGAGTGGACAAGGCCCAAAACCGTGTAGCAATCCTTGAGGCTCTCGACCTGAACCCTGAAGGCGATCAAATCATAGACCTGATCTAGGGTGAGCCGCTGGGTGACCATCTTGTGATAGATGCTGTAGACATGCTTGATCCTGCCGGAAACCTTGGCTTTGATGCCGTTTTCCACCAGGAGTCGGCGCAAAAACTCGCAGACCTTGTCGATATAATCCTGGCCCGCCTGGTGGGCGCTGGACAACTCGTGGGAAATCTGGGCCCAGACATCCGGCCGTGTGTACCTTAGACCTAGATCCTCCAATCGTATCTTGAGCCGGTAGAGGCCCAGTCGGTTGGCCAGTGGAGCGTAAATATCCAGGGTCTCCTGACCGATGGCCCGCTGTTTGTAATCCTTCTGGTGTTCCAGGGTCAGCATGTTGTGGAGGCGGTCGGCCAGCTTAACCAGGATGACCCGGATGTCATCGGCCATGGCCAGGATCATCTTCCGGATGTTCTCGGCCTGGGCCTGTTCCTTGGAGGCGAACTGCATCTTGCTGATCTTGGTCACCCCGTCCACGATCTGGGTCACCTCGGCCCCGAACTGGTGTTCGATGTCCTCCAGGGAGGCCTTGGTGTCCTCCACCGTGTCATGCAGGAGCCCGGCGCAGATGGTTGCCGCGTCCAGTTGGAATTCGGCCAGAATATTGGCCACCTCCAGGGGATGGGACAGGTAGGGCTCGCCCGAGAGGCGAATCTGTCCGGCATGGGCCGCCGCCGAGAAGACGTAGGCCTTCTGGATCAGAGCCTGATCGCCCAGAGACATATATCCGGAAACCTTGTCGATGATTTCATTGATGCGGATCATGGGAAACCGGCTCCCTTCAGGGCTGGGCAATGGGTCTGACTCGCTGGGCTTCGCTCGGGACCCACCAGCGGTCGAAATTGTAGGTGATCCCAGCCGGCGCGGGTTTGACGCCCTGGAATCGGGCCTGAAGAATCGGCAGGGACATGGGCACGTAGAGGAAGGTGTAGGGTTGGTCGCGGTGCAGAATTTCCTGAATCCGGTCGTACATGACCTTCCGATCGGCGGTATCCAAGGTCGATCGGCCCCGCTCCAGCAATGCGTCCAATTCCTCGTCCTTGTATCCCACAAAATTGAGCCCCCCGGGTTCAGCCTTGGACGAGTGCCAGACATCGAACAGGTCCGGGTCCTGCAAAATGTTCCAGCCAAGAAGAACGGCATCGAACCGCCTCTTGTCCACAAACTCCTTGATGAAGGTTGCCCACTCCACGGTCCGGATCTCGACCTTGATGCCTATCTTCTTTAGCCTATGTTGGATGATGGTCGCCGTCTTGATCCGCATATCGTTGCCCTGGTTGGTCAGGATGGTAAAGAAAAACGGCAGGCCGTCGCGGTCCAGAACCCCGTCTCCGTCCGAATCGGTCCACCCCTCCTCGGCCAGAAGGGCCAAGGCGGCCTCGGGATCAAAGCCCCATGGAACGATATCCCGGTTGTAGACCCAGGTTCCTGGCTTATACGGACCCACGGTGGGCTCGCCCAGTCCCAAAAGGACTCCTTTGACGATCTCCTCGGTGTCGATGGCCATGGTCAGAGCCCTTCTGACCTTGGCCGATGAGAACAGGGGCAGATCCAGATTGTACCCCAGATAGACGTAACTGAAGGAAAGATATTCGAATTTTCGGAACTCGCTGTCCCATGAGTCCCCGCCGGTCTGAAAGAGGTATTGCTGGGGCGAGAGATTCATCATGTCGAGGCCCCCTGCCTTCAGTTCCAAAAACATGGTTGCGCTGTCCGGAATGATCCGGTAGATGACTTGGTCAAGATGTGGCCTGCCGAGAAAATAGTCCTCGTTGGCCCTCAGGACGATCCTCCGTCCCGGATCCCACGCCTCCAGCCTGAAGGCCCCGGCCCCCACCGGATTCCGGCTGTATGTGGTCTGCAAAAGGTCCTCTCCCTCGAGCACGTGTCTTGGCAGAATACTGTGGGCCCAGGTTACCAGGGACCGGGCAAAGACCTCCTTGTACCGAACCACGAAGGTATAGCGTCCCGTGGTCTCAAAGGACTCGATCCGCTTGTAGTCCTCGGCGTATGCCGTGGGGGTCTTGGGGTCGATCATCAGCCTGTAGGTGAACTCCACATCGTCGGCCGTCAGTTCCCGACCGTCAAACCAACGGATGCCTTCCCTGAGTTTGAAACTGAGGGTTAGCCCCCCGTCCTCCACGGTGTACCATTCCGCGGCCCATGGGACGATACGGATATCCTTGTCGTAGCGAAGCGGAGCCACGTAGAGATGGGCAGCCAATTCGTGGGAAGCCGAGTCCGAGGCCAAAGGTGGGATCAGATTGCTCGGCTCGCCGAGAGATCCGAGCAAAATCCGGCCACCATCCACGGGCGGTCCAACGCTGGTCGTGGAGTTTTCAGGCGACCGTTCGGCCATCTCCGTATCCGACTCCCGGCCGCAACCTTGAAAAAAAATGGCCGCTCCGAGAAGACAGAGAAGGGCCAGGCAGAGGTCGAGACGAATATTATTTCTCCAATATTTTGTTTTTATAGAGATTTCGTTCAAATATTCTTGATGAATCAATTTCTTTTTTCCTCTTGAAAAAAAATGGTGGCTTGATTAACTGGGTATAGTCGACCGTGCAATCGCCCATTCCGATTCATGGCTGAGTGCTGCGGTATGTCTGCGATCGTAAAGAGTCGGCAATGACTTTTCAAGGAGATATCTCGTCCATGTCCACTTCCGTTGAAACCAGGGTCCGGCAGATGCTCAACGACTTTGTGTCGGACAACATTCCCGAATACATTCTGGAGGGCTCGTCCGCCATACTGTCCGAGGGAGGCATTCAAAAACTTGAAATCCACCGCGAGGATTCCATCTGGGAGATCGAGGGCGTCATCCAGGGAGACGGCTTTCAGAAATACAACTCCGCCCTGGGTCTCAACCTCGACCAGGGCGGAGTGACCTTCTACTGCAATTGCCAGGATTCCTTTTCCGGGGTCTGCCGCCATGTCGGCGCGACCATCCTTGGCGCACTCTCGGAAATCAAGGACAAGAACGAAAACGCGTCCCAGATGATCACCCGGACCGACTGGCGACAGAGCTTCCGCCCCTTCTTCACCTCCGCACCCGAGCCAGAGCCCGGGCAGCACTATCTCATCTATCGATTCTACCCGGAACCGGGTCGGCTGATCGTCGAATTCTTTCGGGCCCGGCAGAATAAGTCAGGCCTATCAACGGTCCAGAATCCGGTCACCCTGGAGCAGATCGTCCGCAATCCATCTTGGTGCGAAATGGCTCCGGAACTGCCCAAGGTTGCCGAACAGATCGGCCAGTATCAAGACTATTACGGACACCGCATCGAAATCCCCAAAGGCCTTCTGACCTGGCTCTTCTGGACCATCCGCAACGAATTCTATCTCCTGAGGGAAGAGACCGAACAGCCGGTTAGGATCATTACCTCGCCCATGCGCCTCAAGATCAGCCCCCGACTGACCGAAAGCGGACTCTGCTTCGAAACCATGCTCGGCCGCGGCGACAAGGTCCCCTTCTCCATCATGGGACAAAACGCTTACTTCTACGGCCAGTTGCCCATCTGGGTCTACTGGAAAAAAAGCTTCTACCCGGTCCAGACCGGGTTGCCTCCATCCCTCATCCAGGAACTCGTCCACGAGTCTCCGTGCATCCCCCACGCGGACGTCTCGGAATTTTTGGACCGGGTCTGGACTCGGATTCCGGCTTCGGACCTTTTCGGTCAGGACGAATTCCTGGAACGGATGAAGCCCATCTTTATGCCCGCCAAGTACAACCCCAAACTCTTCCTCGGGGAAGAGGGAAGTCTCCTGACCCTGGAGATTCAGAACATCTACGAGACCGGACACGGGGAATTTCCCCTGCCCGGACCTAATCAAGATTTCCAGACCGGAAGTTACCAAACCGAAAGCGGATCCTACCTCATAAGGAGGGATCAAGACGGCGAGGAACGCCTCCTGACCATGCTGGCGGAGATGGACTTCCAGCCCAGGAACAGCTCCATGTGGTTTCTGGAACCCGAGGAGGCCATCGTCTTCCTGCTCGACGCCTATCCCAAGCTGGTCCAGGACTACCGGGTATATGGCGAGAAGGACCTGGCCAGATACAAGGTTCGACTGGCCACTCCCCATGTGGTGGCCAAGGTCGAAACCCAGGAGGACGACAAGTGGTTCAACCTGGACATTGAGGTCGACTACGAGGGCATGCGGGTGCCCATCGAGACCATCTGGAAGGCCTGGACCCAGGGCAAGCGCTATGTCCAATTGCGTGACGGATCCTACACCAGCCTACCCGAAAGCTGGCTGGAAAAGCTCGGTCACAAGCTCAAGGCCATGGGGCTGGACCCGGACAAGCCCCCGAAGAAAAATTTTCAGAACTACGAGGCTCCGGTTCTGGACAAGATCCTCGAGGACATCCCCGACACCGAATCCGACCAGTTCTGGGACAATTTGCGGGAAAAGATCCACCAGTTCAAGGAGGTCCGCCAGATCGAGGTTCCGGCCCAGGTCCAGGCCACCCTCAGACCATATCAGAAGCAGGGACTGAGCTACCTGAACTTCCTGCGCGAATACCACTTCGGAGGAATTCTGGCCGACGAGATGGGGCTGGGCAAGACCCTCCAGACCCTGTCCTTCCTCCAGTTCATGAAAAACATGAAACTCGAGGGTCCGAACCTCATCGTCGTCCCCACCTCGGTCCTTCCCAACTGGGAGCGGGAGGCCCAAAAATTTGTCCCAGGAATGAAGCAGCTCATCATCTATGGGTCACGGCGGGAAAACCTGTTCAAGCTCATCAAGGAGGCCGAGCTGGTCATCACCACCTACGCGCTGCTCCGCCGCGACCTGGACGAACTGCTCAAATTCGAGTTCAACTCCATCATCCTGGACGAGGCCCAGAACATCAAGAACCCAAACACCATCACCGCCCGGTCGGTCCGCAAGCTCCGGGCCAGGTTCCGGCTCTGTCTCTCGGGCACGCCCATTGAGAATAACCTTCTGGAACTCTGGTCCCTTTTCGAATTCCTTATGCCGGGTTTTCTCGGCTCCCAGAACGCCTTTCAGAAAGGCTTCGTGAAACCCATCAAGGACGGCGACCAGGAAAGCGTCGAATACCTCCAGGCCCGGGTCAAGCCCTTCATCCTGCGCCGGACCAAGTCCGAGGTGGCCAAGGACCTGCCGCCCAAGGTCGAGAACATCTATTACTGCGCCCTGGAGGACGAACAGGCCGAACTCTACGCCGCCCTGGCCAAGAAGCTCAAGGAGCAGGTCATGCAGCGGGTGGACGAGAAGGGCATCAGCCAGAGCCAAATGTCCATCTTGGACGCCCTTCTGAAGCTCCGCCAGATCTGTTGCCACCCGAGGCTCTTGAAACTGGACATGCCCGGGGTGACCACCAGCCTGACATCAGGCAAATTTACCGCCTTTAAGGATCTTGTCACCAACATCATTGAGGACGGGCACAAGGTCCTGGTTTTCTCCCAGTTTGTGCAGATGCTCCACATCATCCGGTCCTGGCTGGACATGAACAAGATCCCCTTCACCTATCTGGACGGATCAAGCAAGGATCGTTTCGAGCAGGTCGACCGTTTCAACAACGATCCGAACATCCCCATCTTCCTCATCTCCCTGAAGGCAGGAGGCACGGGCCTCAACCTGACCTCGGCCGACTACGTCATCCACTACGACCCATGGTGGAATCCGGCCGTGGAGGATCAGGCCACCGACCGCACCCACCGCATCGGTCAGACCCGCCAGGTCTTTTCCTACAAACTCATCTGCGAGAAAACAGTGGAAGAAAAGATTCTGAAGCTCCAGGAACAGAAAAAAGGCATCGCCGACTCGATCATTCCCGGCCAGACGGCCTGGAAGCAGTTGACCAGAAACGATCTGGAAATGCTCTTCGAAATCTGATCGACGAACGCCCCTGAAGCATGAACGCGAGTTCGCACACCTTTCGGGTTCGACCCCGGTATGGGGACTTTTCCCCCGGAGGCCATCTGGGCCTGGGGGCCATGACTCGCTTCCTCCAGGAAGCGGCCATCGACCACTCCAAGGCCCTGGGACTTGACATCGGCACGCTCTTGCGCCTGGGCCGGACCTGGGTCCTGCGTGGCTTGGCCGTGGTTGTCGAGGGGCTTTCCCCGCAGCACGGTCAAACCGTGGATGTCCGCACCTGGTGTGGATCCCTCCGCCGGGTCCGGGCCCGCCGCGACTACGAGGTCACCGTGGAAGGCCGGCCCCTGCTCCGGGCCACCAGCCTCTGGTTGACAATCGATCCGGGCACGAGGCGGTTGGCCGCCCTGCCCGAAGAGGCATCATCCCTGTATCGCCCCATTCCGGAAACGGCCCTGGACGAGGACATTGGGGCCTGGAAACCATCCTGCCCACCCCAGGTCGCAACTCCCGTCGAATCCGGCATCCGCTTGGCCGACATGGACGGCAATGGCCACCTGAACAACGCCGTCTACCTGGACATGGCCGAGGACGCCCTCTATCGGGTCCGGGGCCATGAACCGACGTTCAAATCCTTTCGGGTCGTTTTCGGCCGGGAGATTCCTGTCGGAAGCACCTCGGTCTGGGTGGACGTATGGACCGGGCCGCAAAAAACCCAGGTCCTTATCGGCGGCGAGCAGGAACACGCATGGGTCGAGCTCGGGCACGAATGACAGGGCTGATCCCCCGCGAGGCAAGAAAATATTTGCTTGCTCCGGACCGGCTCCTTGGATAGGTTTATCCAACATTTCCCCAACACCGGCCACGGCAAGCATGAAAGACTACATCGACCTCGACGCCACGATTGAACGTATGGGCAATGACCCCGAACTGACGGCCAGGGTCTTCGCCCTGTTCATCGAAGACATCCCCCATAAACTCAAAGCCGTCCAAAAGGCCGCGGCGGACTTGGATCTGGATGTCATCCGGCGTCAGGCCCACTCCATCAAGGGCTCGTCGGCTACCATCGGGGCCTTGGCCATGCAAGAGGCTGCCCTGGCCCTGGAAGAGGCCGCCAAGACGTCCGATTCACAAAGGGTAGTCGCGGCTGCGTCCGATCTCCTGGCCAAGGCCGAAAAAACCTTCTTCCACCTTCGTCAATATCTGGACCGGTCTTCAGCCTGAAACTCGCGATCGAGGAACTCCACGTCAGCCGAGATGATCCATGGCCATGGCTTCGGGGGATACCGGAACATCCAGTGTCTGGGACAATCTCATCCGTTCGGCCGAATCGAAGGCAAATCCCCGGGAATCTGCCGTGCCGCCTCCGAACAGTCTGAAAAGGGAATGGTAATCGGAGTCCAGGGCCTCATCACGAGATAATGACAGGGCTCTGGCCGCACTCCAGATGTCCCGCTCCTCCCCCTCGATCTCCCAGTAGCGGCCAAAAGGCAGGATATCCTGACAGATCGAGCACTCTCCGAATCGCCAGACCCGGCGAAACTTCTCGTACCTGGCCGAGACGACGAAACCCAGCTCCAAAAGGATCCCCAGCATGGCCTGGGCACTCTCCAGACCACATTCGTCTTCCCGGCGGACCTTGGCGCCGGCCACGGCCTCGCTGTCCAGGCTCTTGCGCTTGAGCGTCAAAAGCGGCGTGGCCCCGGACCGGACCCGCAAAAGCGTTCCCTCGGAGGCCAGACGTCCTTCCGGGGTATCCAGAACCACATTGCTCTCCAGATGCCAGGGCACGGCCAGATGGCCGTGAGCTTGAAGCACCTCCTCGACCGGCCCGAAATCCAGGACCGAAAACTTGACTTCGATCTCCAAAGGCATTGAACTCTCCTTGTGTGAACCGCCATCAACAGAACAGGCGAAGCCCGGCAAAACTCCATTATTTACCCGTGAGGTCCAGAATGCCCGCCAGGAAGACCAAAGCCCAATATCCGGAAGATCCCGTCCAGACCCATTGGGGGCACCGACTGAAGGCCGTCAAGGATCGTCTGGAGTCAAACAACTTTCAGGTCCTGACGGCCGAATCATCCGGACAGGCCAAGGACATGGCCCTGGAAGCCCTCCGACAGAGGGCGCCCTGTCTCGTGTCCTGGGGAGGATCCAAGACCTTCGTCCAGACCGGGCTCTACGAGGCCGTCCTAGCCGACCCGGCCTTCAGGGTTCTGGACACCTATGCCAAGAACATGACCCGGGAGGAAAGCATCGAGCGCCGTCGTCAGGCCCTTCTGGCCGACGTCTTCGTCACCGGAACCAACGCCCTGACCGAACAGGGGCACTTGGTCAATCTGGACATGATCGGCAATCGGGTCGCGGCCCTGACTTTCGGCCCGAAATACGTTCTCATTCTGGTCGGCCGGAACAAGATCGTCCCCGACCTCTCCTCGGCCATGGACCGAATCAAGCGCTACAGTGCTCCGGTCAACGCCGTCCGGCTTGGGAAAAAAACGCCTTGCGCCAAGACTGGGGTCTGTCAGGACTGCCGAAGCCCGGAACGGATCTGCAACACCTGGACAGTCTCAGAGAAATCCTTCCCCGCCGGACGAGTCTGCGTGGTTCTCATCAACGAGGATCTGGGTTTCTGATCTTCAGCCTTGGACCTTGCCCGCCTGTTCCAGCTTGAGCTCAATATTGTCCCGCAGCCAGAGCGGATCCCACCACTCCACGGGATTGACCGGCAGCCCCGAAAGCACGACCCCAAAATGGAGGTGATCGCCTCCGGCCAGCCCCGAGGTTCCGGTCCGGCCGATGGTCTGGCCCTTGGCCACATCCTGGCCCGGGGCCACATCCATCTGGCTCAGGTGGGCGTACAGGGTCTGAAGACCCAGTCCGTGGTCGATGATGACCACATTCCCCCAGATGCCCAGAAAATCGGCAAAAATGACACGCCCATCATTGGAGGCCGGCACCTCCGCCCGAAGGGTCGAGGCCAGGTCCACGCCAAGGTGGGTCTGTTCGTCGATCCTATCCTTGTTGTAGAAATAGGTCCGGTGATCGCCGAAAGTGGCCCGGGTCGCCGCCCTGGGCTGGCGGACGAATGCTCCGGACCACAAGGGCGTCGAACTCGTATTCTGACCCATGGCCACCAGCATGGCCCTGTTCTGCGGCCGAAGCTCCCGGTTGACCTTTAGGAAGAGTTCCAGTTCGTTCTCGGTCTCCGGAAAAAGGTGACGAAACTGGGGCATGACGGCCGTCAGAAAAGAGTCGTCGATGTTGATCTGGTCCCTGGGAAATTTCTTGGCCCGGACATGGCAGGAAAAACCGCTTTTCTGAACGTTTCCAGCCTGGTCCTCAAGCAGAATCCGCGGCTGATCCACCTTGGGATCGGCATCATACGGAAAGGCAAAATAGCAGAAGACGTCGCCGTCCTGGTCCGTGTATCCCGGGAAAAACCACTTCCCGATCTCGACCCCGGCTCGGACCACCGCTTCTCCCGGCTTGAAGATGACCAGGCCGCATCCTCCCTGATTGACATAGTGCTGATGGGTGAGCACGGCCACCGACGGAGGCTTGTTGTCCAGGACGAGGCTTCTGCGGATCATCGCTCTGTTTCCATCCCCCCAATGAGCGAGGGATCTGTCTCGAACGGCGACCTCCAATTCAATCTCGCCATCGGTCAGGCCCTTGGCCGAGACCGTGAAATTTCCGCTCCAGGACTCGAGCGGCTCCGCAAAGGTCTCGGACAGCACCTCGAACTCCTTGTCACCCTTACGGACCAACACCAGGACATCCCGCAACCCTCGGCCTTCGTCCCTGGCCGTCAGGGTGAACTGGATCTTGGAATTGACGGCCGCCTGCTCGGGAGAAAGCTCCACCGACGGCAGGCGGGACTCGAAAAAGAAAAGGTAGGCCCAAATGCCGGCCCCACAGACCGCCAGGAGCAGGAATACAAACACCCCGCCCTTGAAACCGAAACCTCCTCCGGACACGCTCTTCTTTCTAAACACACAAAACCCCTTGGTTGCGGTCAACACCCCCCGAGGCAAATCGCCGCAGGGTCAGGAAACACCCAAGAATCCCCATCGCCACAAAAACCTGCCCGGCCCAGGACCAGACCGGTCCGTGCCGCTTGTGAATCTATGGAAAAGGGCTGGGGGGGTCAAACCATCTAACGGGGCCTTGCGCCTCAAGACGTGCACGCCCCATTGACTTCAACGGGGAAGTATCCCGAACGGTACATCTCAGAAAATTCGAATCAGAAGAAGCCCATTCGATATTTGTAAAGCCTACAGGCCGGGGTGTCTTTTCAGATCAGCACGACTTCGTCACGCCCATCCCCTCGATCCGTCCGTCAGACATCCAAGGGGCTTTTGACCCCCAGGCCGTCGCCCTTTCCGGCCACATGGGTGTAGACCATGGTCGTTTGCAGGCTGGCGTGACCCAACAGCTTCTGGATGGTTCGGATGTCGTATCCGATCTCAAGGAGATGGGTGGCGAAGCTGTGGCGCAGGGTGTGAGGCGTGGCCGGTTTGGTCAACCCTGCCCTATCCCTGGCTTGGCGCACGGCATGCTGGATGAGGCTGGGATGAAGATGGTGGCGACGCACGGTTTTGGTTTTGGGATCCACCGAAAGCGATGCCGAGGGGAAAACCCAGAACCATGGCCATTGGGTGCTTGCGCCTGGATACTTGCGCTCCAATGCGTCGGGCATGAACACGCCTGGAATCCCTTCGCTTCGATCCCGGTCGAACAACCTTCTGGTTGACTGGATATGGTTTTCGAGATCGTACCGAATGACGTCGGGCAACATGGTAACCCGATCCCGGTCACCCTTGCCGGCCATCACCACAACGCGGCTTCGTTCGAAATCGATGTCCTTGATCCGCAAACGCAATGACTCCTGCAAGCGCAATCCGCACCCGTAGAGCATGCGGACAACCAGCCCGGAATCCCCTTCAATCACATCCAGGAGTCGACGCACCTCCTCCCGGCTAAGGACCATGGGCACACGGACTCTCTTGTGGGAGCGAAAGGCGTCCACCCCGTCGAATTCCCGGCCAAGCACGTGACGGAAGAAAAAAACCAGGGCGTTCAGGGCCAGGTTCTGGGTGGATTTGGAGACGTTTCGCTCCACGGCCAGATGCGAGAGATAGGCCTCCACATCCCGGCCGTTCAATGCATCGGGAGCTTTCCCTCGGCAATGGGCCAGAAAATGCCGTACCCGGCCCACATAGGCCCGCTCCGTGGCCAATGAGCGGTGTTTGAGACGCAGAACGCGAATCAATTCCGTTTCCAACTCCGGAAGGATCGCAATTTCGGCCATATCGAGCGTGTCCTCTGATTTTTTCACAGTACTTCCATTGAGAAAATACATATACAAGGCCAAGGCATCCCGGGCCTGCCTGACTTGCCAATCCTCCAGGGATGATGCAATTTTCTCCAAAAATTGATCACGATCGACTTGGTTCAGAATCGCGTCCAACGAACGAGCGCGCTCGCAAAACATGGCCACCCAGCGAAGATAGTACGGGCGTTGTTTTTCGGAAACACCCTTTTGCCGACTAATGAATTGATGAAAGTTCGGGCCGTCGACAATTTTTGAAATAATATTATCAATATCCATAATAATTTTATAATTTTATAATTATCACAAAATGTCAAAACATAAAATATCAACAATTAAAGCATGTTAATAAATAAATGTTCGCCAATTATCCATTGACATGAGGTTAATCAGTTTGATATTTTTTCTTTTTGAATAATCTCGTTAATAAGTAATGTTAAGCGATATAATCGACATCGCAGTAAACAAACTAATGAGAAGTAAACTTAATGAGTGAACATACTGAAGTCCGCCTTCCT
Source organism: Deltaproteobacteria bacterium (assembly GCA_009929795.1). Lineage (NCBI taxonomy): Bacteria > Pseudomonadati > Myxococcota > Myxococcia > Deltaproteobacteria bacterium. Next base: position 24,093 of record RZZR01000016.1, read on the forward strand.
CTAGTAGAAAAATTGCTCAAGCTGGGATGGGATAAAAACCAGCTTCAATATGAGCCGGAATGGCGCGTCCCGAAAACGCCTAGCGCGGCTAGTCGTCGTGAGAAAGGGCAGAGCTTTAAATCTTTTCCAATCGATGTTGCGATTTTTGATCATCCATCTCATGTAGGTGATTATCAACATCTTCAAGTCATAATTGAAACAAAAGCCCCAACCATAGTTGAGGGGATAAATCAGTTAGAGATCTACATGAGCCTTGAGCCTCATGTATTGCTTGGAATATGGACTAATGGCCAAGAATTAATTCTTGTTTATAGGACTCCTGATGGCAAGTTTGATATTGATAAAAATGGGAGCCTTCCAAGGCCCACGGATAGCCTCATAAGAACAGCAGGAAAGCGCCTAATTTGGGCTGACTTAGAAGTCCCTACTACCGCAGAATTAAAAAAGACATTTTCTCGGCTGTTAGATGTAGTGGTAAGCAGAGATACCTTAAGCACTCGCAGAGATGATCAACTCAACAACTTGTGCAATATCATTCTTGCTAAGTTGGAAGGCGATAAGTTAGCCAAGTATTCCCCAGATGACCCAGCTCCTTTTCAAGTATGGGGCAGTGAAGAGGAAACCGCGAAAAAGGTAAAATCACTTTTTGCTGGTATGCGTATAGCACATAGCGACCTATTTTTAACTGATTCGGATAAAGACATACATCTTGATGATCATACAATTCATGCATGTGCGTATGAGATTTCTAAATATAAACTTCGTGACACTTCTATTAGTGTTATCTCTGAAGCGTTTCAAATATTTAGAACCTCAAGTTTAAAATCCGAAGAAGGCCAATATTACACTCCATACCCTGTCATTCGGAGTGCGATAAAATTAATGGAAGTCAAGCCAAGTGATAAAGTCTTAGACCCTGCATGCGGAACAGGAGGGTTTCTTCTAGAGAGCTTTAGGCAGCTAATTGAAAACCATCCTACTATGTCTGATGGCGATACGAAAAGCTGGGCAAATCGTCATCTATTTGGAGTCGATAAAGACCGAATTAATGTTATACTTGACGACATAATTAATTGCGTATTGGTCAAGATCATGGCATCGTGGCCCCATGAAAGCGCTCACGATTACCGATGCCGAAGACATGATTATGTCTATCCAGGACGAAATTCGCCGCACCGAGGAAGCCCGCTACGATCACCGCCTCCACGCCATGCTTCTCGTCGCGCAGGGACTGAGTTGCAGGGAGGTTGGAAAGATCTTGGGCGATGCACCCCGGACAGTCGCATACTGGGTCAACAGGTTTGAAAATGAGGGTTTTGCTGGTTTGGTCGATGGAGAGCGGCCCGGGCGTCCCCGCCGACTCACCAAAGAGCAACTCGCCGCAATTGAGACGGCCGTGCGAAAAGATCCTGCCGAATTCGGATTGCAAGGCCTTTGGGATGGGAAAACTCTTTCGTGTTTCATTCAGAACCAATGGGGCATCTCCCTTGGAATTCGACAGTGTCAGCGCCTTTTCCGAAAACTCGGCTTTCGACTCCGCAAGCCTCGGCCGAAAATAGCGCACGCTGATCCCGCCCAGCAGTCGGAATATAAAAAAACTGCTGAGATTTCTGAAGAATAAGCGGATCGACATCTGGGCCTTGGACGAGGTCAGATTCGAACAGCATGGAACCAGATGCCGCATGTGGATTCCGAAAGAAATGAAAGACCCGATTGTACTCCATCATCCGACAAGAAAGAGTGTAGGGTATTTCGGAGCAGTGCGAATCAGAGATGGTAAATTCGTCTATCGCCGAGAAGCCGACAAGTTCAATGGGGAGACATTCTTTCAATTCATCAAATACTTGCGCCGAATCAGCTCTCACTCGGGAAGGCGGGTTGTGCTGATCGTCGACAACGTCAGATACCACCATGCTCAACTTCATGCTGAATGGAGATTGGGCTGTCATAAGAGATTTGCGCTGGAGTTCATGCCGCCCTACAGCCCTGAACTCAATCCCATTGAGCGAGTCTGGAAGATCACGAGGAGAAAAGCTACCCATAACCGATACTTCCCCAAGTTGGAGGATGTGATCAATGCCGTTGAAAGTGTGTTCGACCGATGGCGTCATGGTAGCGAGGTTCTCAGGAAGTTATGCGCAATAAATTAAGTCGTCACGTATAAGTTAACAAAGGCAATCATGCTAACCATTGGCGATGGAAGCACAAATACCTATTTGGGCGACTCTATAAGAAGGCATTTGTGGGCTACATATTTTCAAGATTTACAGACTGCGCTTACTCCAAGATCATTTACATGCATTGTAACCAACCCACCGTTTGGAAAGGGATTGAAGGTTTCAAAGGTTGATGCAAAAGCAGCCGGTTTCACTATTTCCAGAAAGCCGAAAAAACTAGCAAGTGGTGGCTTTGAGTTTTCAAAGAGCGTTTATGAAGAGCGAGAGATAGGAATATTATTTCTTGAGCGCTGCTATGACTTGCTTGCCGATGGTGGAAGATTAGGAATTATTCTGCCTGAGACATATATGTTTTCACCTTCCTATGCCTGGCTTAGGTTCTGGCTTAAGGATCGGCTTGAATTAAGAGGCATGCTGAATATTGCCATGGAGGCATTTCAGGGATTCTGTCGTGCGAAGACAAATTTCTATATTTTCGAAAAGGTAGCCAATAAAAATGCATAAACCAAGTTGGTTCCGAGATGGAAAAACTCTAATTGTAAACGCAAAAACGTGCGGAATTAATAAGGATGGTCACGAACAGTATATTGTGAACCCGGATACTGGAATTCGCTCAAACTCTGATATAGATGATGATCTCGCAGAATGTTGTGATCTTGTTAAGTCTGGGGATTTTTCTAGAAAAGAGGTGTTTTTCTATGATACGAGTCGGACTGTAGAAGCCGGTTCATATGTTCCAAAATATTTTGACCATAAAACGCTTGAAGGGATTGAAGAGCTCTCAAGAAATAATAAAGGGTTATCGCTTAAGTCATTAGGCCAGCTAAAAAAAGAAAAAAAGATATTGTTGTTCGGTGGTCATGGAAGCCCTAGCTCCGATCAGAGGCTTGGTGAAATTCCATATATAAAGGTGTCTGACCTTCGCGCGGGGCATGTAAATATTAATCCAACAAATATGGTACCTATTGCGCTGGCAAAGAAATTTTGGGGTGGTGATACCTCTGGCCTGCAAGCATACGATCTGGTTTCTCCTGAAAGAGCATCTAAAAATATTGGAGAGTTCTGTGTTCTTATGCCGGGGCAAGAGAACTCGGTATTAACCAAGGAGGTTATTGTTGTTAGAACTAATACAGACTTGTTTGATCAATTCTATTTGCTTTGGGCTCTCACGCTTAAAGAAGTCGTTGCGCAGTGGGAGCGCATAGTGTTCATGCAAACAAATAGGGAAGATGTCGGCAAAAGAATGCATGAGATTCTAATTCCCATACCAGAATCAAGAGAGCTTGCCGACAAGCTTTCATTTCAGTTTAGGGATTACTATCAAAGCCTTGAAAAGGCTAGACGAATTTTTGTCGATTCAATTGAACATAGTAGCTTTAGTCATCACATTCATTTGGGTGAGTAGCGCTTAACAAAGTGCTGCACGCGGATAAATTACTCGCTGCGCTCGCAATTTACCGGTGAGCTTGGTCGTTCGGCCACCAACCCGATAATTACGAAGATGAAATTTTCACCCAAAATGGTAGAATCCGGAAAACTCTTAAAGAGATTTCAACATCTGAGGCGTCCTCGCTATGTATCAAATTGAAAATACATTAGAAATTGACAAATCTTTAATTTTAAAAGAAGACGAAGCGACTTACCATTCTCGCTGTTCCGGAGAGCTACTACAGAGCCGGGAACGCTATCGTCTGATAGATCTTTTCTGTGGAGCCGGAGGCATGTCGTTAGGGTTTTCAGAGGTTTTCGGCCAACCGTTCCAATCTGTCTGGGCAAATGACTTTAATCAATTTTGCGGCGACACTTATAATGAAAATTTCGGCCCTCATTGTGTTGTCGGAGACATTGTCGAAATACTGGACCAAGGGAAAATCGAGATACCAAAAGCTGATGTTGTAATTGGTGGCCCTCCATGCCAAGGTTTCAGTCTCTTAAATAAAAATCGCGAAAATGACCCTCGCAAGGAATTGTGGCGGCCATACTTAGAAGTTGTTGAACGATCCGGTGCATCAATTTTTATTATGGAGAATGTCCCCCAATTGCTTGGCACCTTCGAGCATGGTGAAATCGTCGGAGCGGCAAGGTCTCTCGGCTTCCGAGTCTGGCAAAAAAAATTAATTGCTGCAGATTATGGGGTTCCTCAAACTCGAACCAGAGCATTCATCATAGGTTGTAAATTCGCCGATCCGGCTGTGTTATTTCCACCTCGGAAAACTCATTTTAATCCAAATGGGAACGACAAACCGTTAACTCTTCCTTTTAATAAGGAGGAATACCTATCAACTCCTCCAAAGTGGAAAACAGTAAGAGACGCTATTGCCGATTTACCGTCGCCCGAAGGGACGGAAATAAGAAATGTCCCCCCCCCTTTAGATTTGCATTTTGGGAGAACCCCAACTGAATTAAGCCGCAAAAGATATCGAGCAATTCCGCGAGAAGGGATGAACCGATTTGATCTCCAGAGAATTGCTCCGGAGTTAACCCCAAAATGCTGGATTAGAAAAAAATCAGGAGGAACGGACCTGTTTGGCAGACTTTGGTGGGACAAACCGTCTGTAACGATACGCACCGAATTTTTCAAACCTGAAAAGGGTCGCTATTTGCACCCTAAACAGCACAGGCCGATCACCCATCGGGAAGCGGCACGATTTCAAAGTTTTCCTGATAGTTTCAAGTTTTTGGGTTCCAAGATAGAGGTAGCCAAACAAATCGGCAATGCCGTGCCGCCTTTACTTGCGGCACGAGTGGCAGATGTCGTTAGATTACTACTTGATCAAAAATATGGGAAATGGACGTCTTCTCAAGAGCAAAACGAAGTCAAATTATGTCGCGGGTAGGCGGCAAAAACACCAAGCCGGAAATAGCCGTCCGCTCTCTACTACACAGTTTAGGATATAGATTCAGGCTCCACCGAAAAGACTTGCCGGGAAAGCCTGATATAACATTGCCGAAGTATAAAAAAGTTATCTTTGTTCATGGCTGCTTTTGGCATGGACATGAAGATTGTCCACGCGCTAAGCGTCCCTCAACCAATGAAGAATTTTGGCGTGAGAAATTAGATAAGAACATTGAACGAGACAAAGAAACTGTTACTGCTTTAAAGGAATTAGGTTGGGATGTATTAACTGTTTGGACTTGTGAAGTGAAGGACACGAATAAACTGAAGACTAAGCTCCTTTCGTTTCTTGGATGGTGATAAGAGAGTATCGGGTATGAAATCTGAAAAAATTAGAAAAGAACTGCAGGAATTATTAACCAATTTTGAACAGGAATTAAAATCCGACAGTTTACGAAACAAAGTTCTCTCTCTTGTCCCTTGTTTTAGCCATTTGCGTGATCTCGGGAAATCTCTTATTCCCTCTACTATTGCAAGAAGCGCCAGAGACCGTATTCTCCATTATTTCAAAAAATATCAGGCAGTAATCATAAGCGGTGATGAGCTGCTTGTCGTCTCCGGTATCCAAGAATACGCCCGTAGGGTTCGGGAGTTAAAGGTACAGTTCGGGTGGTCGATTGTCAGCGGTCTGACAGCCAAGCAAATGGCGGAAGAAAACGAATTTCCTCTACCGGATATTGACGCAACATCAATGGGGCCTTCCGATTATATATTGCTTTCTTCACAGCAAGACAGGGATGCGGCCCACCGTTGGAACCTTGCCAATGAAATTAGAAGAGAAAACATTTCCGTCCGCGACAAAATATTGAAATATTTGAGGGCGAACGTCGGTCAAAAAGTAACCGGCGAGGAATTAAAATATTTAGCAAAAGATAGGTCGGAGTGGGCAAGAAGAGTCAGAGAATTACGCACAGAATTTGGTTGGCCTGTTGTAACCCAAAATACCGGCCGCCCGGATCTTGAAGTAGGAATGTATCTACTTGAGGCTGATCGCCAAAGCCCTGAACATGACCGGCATATACCCGACCCGGTAAAAAGAGAGGTGCTTCGGAGGGATAGTTACAAATGCACCCTATGCAATTGGTCCCACGAAGAATGGAATAGATCGGATCCGCGTCACTTGGAGTTACATCACAAAAAACACCATGCCAAGGGCGGCGGCAACACGGAAAGCAACCTGATCACTGTATGTACGGTTTGCCATGACGAAATACACAGGAAAAAATCAAAATAACGGCGAGGCCGAACCAGGCGCTGCACTTTGAACGCAAGGGGCGCGGGCTTATTGCCTGTTGCCCCTTTTGTGTTTCCAGTGGTTGTTGCAGCTGATTGAAGCCCCTTGCGGCAAGTGAGCTTAACGTTATACTTTATATGATCAACAAAAACGAAATAAATGAATAAGGAGATTTAAGTGGTAACGTGTTATTTACGATATGTGATAGATCCATATAAGATCAATGAATTCAAGCATTATGCAAAACTATGGATACCATTAGTAAATAAGTTCGGCGGCCAACATCACGGGTATTTTCTGCCATCCGAAGGCGCAAATAATATTGCATTAGCGTTATTTTCTTTTCTGAGTCTCGGAGACTATGAGCAGTATCGAAAAGATTCGTTCAGTGACCCAGATTGTATATCTGCGTTTCAGTATGCGGAAGAGACGAGATGTATTATTTGCTATGAACGCAGCTTTTATAAACCACTTTTTAAATAGTCGACCCTGAAAATCAATCAACTTATTGAAATAAATTGACATTATTACGGATCGAATGTATTGATTTCGACCAGGAAACGCATGCGGGATGCAAAAAATCGGTCAAAAAATTCAACCCAGGCGACATGAAATGCGGACAAAAGCCCGGAACATGATCGGCATCGTTATCCCCTTTTTCCTCACCTGTGAAGATAAGGAGCTCGGCCTTATGCCCGTTTTTCGCACCGTCACCCCGATGCTGACCCTGGCGGTCCTTTTTTGGACCCTTGCCGGCACCCCGGCGTTTCGCGGAAGATACGAACGAGACCTACCTGCGCCAGGCCTTCGCCATGGCCGAGGAGGCCATTGCGAACGGGAACCCGCCCTTCGGCGCCGCACTGGTCAAAGACGGGCAGGTGATCGCCCGCACACCGAACACGGCGCATACGGACCACAACATCTCCCATCACGCGGAAACCAACTGCCTGGGCGCCGCGGCGCGCAAGCTGGGGTACTGGGGTCTTGAGGGCTCCACCCTTTACAGCAGTTGCGAGCCTTGCGAGATGTGCTGTGAGCTGATCTTTCTCACGGGAGTCAAGAAGCTGGTTTACGGACTGTCGGCCGAGCGGTTCGCCAAGATAACGGGTTTCAGGAAAGCGATATCGGCCAAAACGTATTTCAACTTCGCCAACGACAAGGTTGAGGTCGTTGGG
>RZZR01000017.1 GCA_009929795.1 Deltaproteobacteria bacterium
GCCATGAACAGGGCCGCCGGCACGCCCTTGTCCGAGACGTCGCCCACCGAGAAGAATAGATGGTTCTCGTCCATGAGGAAAAAGTCGTAGAGGTCCCCCCCAACATGCTTGGCCGACACCAGGGTGGCAAAAATGTCGAACTCGCTCCGATCCGGAAATGGAGGAAAGCTCTTGGGAAGAAAATTCATCTGGATGTTACGGGCGATCTTGAGCTCGCTCTCGATGCGCTCGTTGGCCTTGGTGGTCTCCGTCAGGTTGGTGATGTATTCCTTGAGAGCCACCCGCATCGAGTCCACCGAACTCGATAATTGCCCGACCTCGTCATTGACCCGAATCTCGGGCAAACGCACGTCCAGATTGCCCTTAGCGATCTCCGTGGTCGCTCCCACAAGGGACCGCAGAGGCTGGGTGATGGTCCTGGCGATGGCCACGACAACGAGGAAAAGAATGGCGAATCCAGTTGCCCCGATGAAGAGCACAGTCCGGTTCAGGGAGACGATGTCTCCGTAGAGTTCATCCTTGGGGATCATCACCCCCACGGACCAGCCCGTGGAGGGCACCGGAGCGAAATAGAGGAGCGACTCCCGACCGGTGTGTACGCTGATGAACTCGGCAAAGCCCTCTGCGCCGCGGATCATGTCCCGCCCGATCCTCCGCAAATCGATCAGGCTCATTTCCTCGGCCACACTGAACACGCTCTGAGTCATGATTCGCTCCCGGTCAGGATGGGCCACGAACGTTCCGGCCCGGCTGATCAGGAAGGCATACCCCGAATCGAACAACGACACGCCCGAAATGATCTGGACCAGGCCCTCCAGGGAGACATCGGCCGTGACCACACCCTGAAAAATTCGACCCTCCGTCGTTTGGCGGTAAAAAGGCACCGAACAGGTGGACATGAGGATATCGCCTCCGCCCTCATCAAAATATGGCTCGCTCCAAACGTGCCTCTCTAGATATCTGGGGATGGCATACCAATCCCAGTGAAAGTACTGGTAGGACTCCACGCCCAGATCGGCAAAGGCCAAGCCTCCGCTATCGTCCCGGTAAAAGTAGGGGGCGAAATATTTCCGCTCAGGATCCATGGCGTAGGGTTCGAAGGCCGCTGTGGAACCGAAGATGTCCGGGCTGGCGGCCACCATTTCTTCGATCATGGGGAGCAGGGATTCCTTGGAAGGCTGCTCCCTCTCCAGACGCAAGGCCACGTAGCGGGGAATCTGTTCCACACCATGCAGAGTGGTCTCAAGACGGTGGACCAGGGACTGGGTCAGGTTGGCGGCGTTTTCTTGAACATTTTTCAGGACCAGGACCTTGGAGGATCGGTAGTTGTAAGCAAAAGCGGCCACAAAAACCAATGTCGTGCTGGTCAGAACGAACAGGGCCAGCCGAAAGGAGAGGCGCTGCTTTCTAGTCGATGCTTGGACGGGGGTCATAAAAAATCCGGTGGGCTGTGATGTCGGTGATGCTGCCGGACTCGAACAACTCGGTCGCGACGAACTCGTATTCATCCATTTCAAGCAATCCCATGGGTTTGTCGGATTCAGGCGGCAGGATAACGTCTCGCATTCGATCGAGCATCCACTTCTGGTGGACCCGGTTGGTAGGAAGATTGGCCTGCCTGACCCTTTCCATGACCGCATCCAGAGCCTCCTCGGGATGGTCGAAGGCGTACCTCCATCCCTCCAGCGATGCCTGGACAAAGGCCCGGACCAGGGTGGGGTCGTTCAGAGCCAGATTTTCAAGACAATACAGTCCGTCCTCCGGAAAATTGAGTCCGTAATCGGCCAGGAGGAAGGTGGTCAATTCACTTTCGTCCAGCCCTGAATTGAGGATCGTATGGTATTCGTTGTACCACATGGCCGAGGCTGCATCCACCCCGCCCATCAGGAAAAGGTTCAGGGAGTAGCCCTGGGGTACGACCTCCACATCAAGGTGCAGCCTCCGAAGAAAGGCCAGGGGCTGGGCCGAAAATTCCGGCCAGACGGAGATCCGCCGACCGCGCAGATCTATGGGAGAAAGCACCCCGCTCGACTTTTTAGCCACCAACATCAAGGCCGAGCGCTGAACGATCTGTCCGACATTGACCACCGGCACACCCTGGGAGCGAAGAATGAGCGCCCTGGACAGAAACAGGGAGGCGAACTCGGCCTCCCCCTTTGCCAAGGCCTCGCTGGCCGGGTTGTCCGGACCGCCGCGGAGGATCTCCACATCCAGCCCATGTCTCTCGTACATGCCGTTGTCCTTGGCCACGAAGTACCCGGCGAACTGGGCCTGCGGCGACCAATGGGGAATGAACCGGACCAATCGGACTTCCTGGGCCTGACCGGACGAACATAGAAGAAGCAGGCAGCCCATGCTCAGGAAAAGCGAAGCCAACCTGACCCGAAATGAAATTGGAAAAAGCACTGAATCGTCGATCATTGGAAGCCATCCACCTGTGTCGAAAAATTGGGGGAAAACCTGTTTGGCGAATCCCGTTGAGGAATGACCCATGCCCGGATATTCGTCAAGGAGGGTCTCGGAACCGGGTATGGGTCGCCTGCGGATTATCAGATCGGAAAAAATTTACTTGATCATTGGGCGATTCGGTACTTATGACCCGGCCAATCCGCCGGGCGAAGGGCCCGGCCGAAATCATTTCCGCCTGGAGGCCCGGTCATGGACATCAGGGACGATGACGTCCTGTTTTCGGACATCAAGCTGGACCCGAACACATTCTACTTTCTGTACATCGGCGAAATCAAAACCGACTGTCTGAACCAATTCGTCAGGGAGTCACTCTCCAAAATCCACGGTCAATCCTTCGATTTCATCTCCATCCTCCCCGATGTCCTGGAGTCCTATCCCCACAAGAACACCATGGTCATCAACCCCATGGCCCGGGAGCTGTTCCGGGAGAAAAAACGTAAAGTCAGCTTCCGCATACCCTACCGGACCTTCGCCTCCCTGGTTTCGGCCTCCGAAACCGTCAACGAACTGATTAGGCAACTCCTGGACCGGCAGGGCCACGTCTTCATCCACGTCTTCGAGTCCGTACCGGAACTGAGCCTGGCCCTCATTCCTGGGGTTCGCATCCTGGGACCCAGCGGCCACATCGCCAATATCTGGAACAACAAGCTCTACCAATTGCAGCGTCTCAAGGGCGTGGCCCCCATCATCAGCTACCGGGTCTGTCAGGACGCCGGACAGATGCTGGACGAGGCCCGGGAGCTGTGGGGCGAATGGCGGTCGGGAATCTTCGTCAGCCAGCCCTACTCGGCCGCCGGGGTCAACAGCTTCGTGGCCATGAACCAGGGGGAGATCGAGTCCAAGGCCGCACATCTGCGTGGCAAGTTCTTCATCAGCCGCTACATACCACACGTGGCCGACCCCACGGTCCTAGGCGTCGTGGCCAACAGTCAGGACGTCTTCATCGCCGCCATCGCCGACCAGGAAATTCAGGACGGCAACAAGTTCCGCGGATCAACCTTTCCCTCGGTCCTGGCCCGGGAAACCCAGGAGGAACTTCGAGAAATCACCCGCCGCGTCGGCCAGGTCATGGGCCGCAGCGGCTACCGGGGCATCTTTGGGTGCGACTACATCGTCGACCAAGAGGGCCGAATCTTCTTCGTGGAGGTCAATGCCCGCAAGCAGGGTACGACCATGGAGATGTGCTGCACCCTGGAGAACGCCCTGCCCGCCGAGACCCCGGGACTCCTGGAACTCGAGTACCATGCCGTCATGTTCGACCGCTTCCCCGAGAACAAAATGGAAATCAAGGAGGCTCTGAACGGGATCTTCTGGCGGACCTACAACTACAAACTCGAACACGAGGCCGAAACCGACCATATCGTCCCCGTGGATGAGGACGAGCGGACCCTGTTCCGCCAAGTTGTCTCCAACGGCCAGGAACACGGCGTCATCGTTGTCGAACACGTCGGCGGCAAGCAGGCCGTGCTCCCGGGCACGTTTCTGGGCCGGGTCGTGGCCGTGGCCCGGGACAGGGCCACGCTCGACGAGGACATCCGCCTAGGTATCGAACAGCTGAACGAATCCATTTTCAAACACACCCAAACATCCACCAAGGACGAAACGTTATGAACAATGCACCAAGCCCCGCCATGGACGATTTCACCACGGACCTCTTCGAGGATCTCTTCGACTCTGGAAAGGAAGGAACACCTCCCGACGAGGAGCGCCAAGCCGTGACCACTCTGCTCGAACAAGCCAAAGCTCAAGGTTTGACCGGTCCGATCGTCGAACTCTTTTCCACGCTTGAACGCATCCGGATCGAACAGGGATGGACCCCGGAACAACTGGGCATTACCCGAAACGAACTGGAAACTCTGGCCTCCACCCATGCAGGGATGGACGAGCACGGTGTGACCATTGGAGGACGGGTCAGCCGGGCCCTGCCCATTGTCCAGCAGGCCGGGGAACGGATAGCCGAATACCTCGAACACCACGCCTCGGAGGCCCCGAGCGGCATCGAGGTCTGGGACCGCATCCTTGAGAACCAGGCTCGGATCAAAAAAGCCCTGGGCATGGCCGAGGACGACTGGAACTCCTTTTCAGGCCAACTGCGCCACGCCATCGAGGATGTCGACACCCTGGCTCAGATCGTCGATCTACCCAAAAAAGCCATTGAGGACGTCCGCCGGGTCACCAAGAGCTACCGCATGCGGCTGACCCCCTACTATGCGAGTCTCATCCTTCCCGGCCAGGTCAATGACCCGGTTCTTCTCCAGTCGGTGCCCACTGGCGAGATGGTCGACAACGCCGGCATCGAGATACCTCCGGTGGCCGCCGACCATTCCCCGGCCAGGCTCGTCGACCAATTCTACCCCCGGGTGCTGACCATCAAGGCCACGAACATGTGCGCCATGTACTGCACCCATTGCCTGCGCATCGCCCATATCGGGGCCAAGGACCGCGTCTACGGCAAGGAGGCCTACGGCGAGGCCTTGGACTACATCCGTGCCCATCAAGAAATCCGGGACGTCCTCGTTACCGGAGGGGACAGCTTTGTCCTGCCCAACTCCATGATCGAGTGGCTCCTGGCCGAACTGGACGGCATCGACCACGTTCGGCTAAAACGCCTGGGCACCCGCATCCCGGTGACCACTCCCCAGCGCGTCGATATCGAGCTTCTGGACATCCTGGAGGCCAGCAACGATCGAAAGCCGGTCCGCGTGGTCACCCAGATCAATACGGCCCAGGAGATCACCCCGGTTTCCAAGTCCGCCTTCCAGGCCCTGTCCAAACGGGTCTTCGCCGTCATGAACCAAGCCGTGCTTTTGAAGGGCATCAACGACTCCCAGGTCAAGATGTGGAAGCTCTGCGAAACCATCCAGGAGGCCTACGTCCGGCCGTACTACGTCTTCAACTGCAGCTACCGAAACCCCCAGTTCAAGCATCTTCGGGTCCCGGTGGATGTCGGTCAGCGCATCGTTGAAAGCATGTACGGAAACATCTCCGGCGACGCCATTCCCCGCTACATCGCCACGGCCGGAGGCAAAATCCCTCTGCACCGAACCAACATCCTCGGTCGCAAGGATGGCCACGTTCGCATGCAGAAGCCCTGGAGCAAGGAAAAGGAACGGGTTATGTACCCTGACGCCGATCCCACAGAGTACGCCAGCCAGGACTTCGGCTTCGCCAAATATGTAAAATGAAGGACTAGGCCATGCACGACGCCATCCTGTCCTTTCTCGAACCCTGTCGAGGCGAGGCCCTGAGTTTACTGAAGCTGCTGGTCGAGATACAGAGCGGCAGCCGAAACAAGGCCGGCGTGGATTGCATGGCCCGGGAGATGGCCCAGGCACTGGAAACCCTGCTCCCTGAGGTCCGGATTCTGCCCTTTGCCGACCACGGCGACATGGTCCAGGCCCAGACTAGGGCAGCGGCCAAAGGGGAGCGGGGCCTGGTTCTTGTCGGCCACATGGATACAGTCTTTCCCGAAGAGACGACTTTCACAGAATTCCGAAAAGAAGGCCCCCACTGCCACGGACCCGGCGTCTATGATATGAAGGGCGGGCTGATCGTGGCCCTCTACGCTCTGAAGGCCCTGGAAAGTCTCGGCCTTCTGCAAACCATGCCCGTGACTATGCTCTGCAACTCCGACGAGGAGATCGGATCCCCGGCCTCCAGGCCCTGGATTGAGGACCAGTCACGTGGAGCATTGGCCGCCCTCGTCTTTGAAGGCGGGGGGCTAAGCCGCGAGGTGGTCACCGGCCGTAAAGGCCGCAAGGGCCTTGTCCTGACCGTCCGGGGCCAGGCCGGTCACGCGGCCAAGGGAGGGCCCAAGGCCAACGCTGTTTTGGAAATGGCCCACACCATCATCGCCCTGGAGGCCTTGAACGACAGCTGGGACATCACCCTGAACGTCGGCCGGGTCGAAGGAGGCATCGGGCCGAACACGGTCCCGGAACTGGCCACGGCCGACGTGGACGTCAGATTTCTGAATCCCGAGGGCCAGAACCGGGTGAAAAAAGCCCTGGATATCATTGCCGCTACAAGGACCGTGCCCGGAACCGATGCCCAGCTGTCCATTGTCTCCGGCCGCCCGCCCATGCCCCAAACCGATGCCAACCGCCGCCTGTACGCCATTGCCCGGGAACAGGCCCTACATTTCGGCTATGAGCTTCCGGAAGAACTCCGATCCGGAGTCTCCGACGCCAACTTCATCGCTGCCCTCGGGGTTCCAGTCCTCGACGGACTAGGGCCCATGGGCGACATGGACCACAGCGACCGGGAATACATCCTCACCGACAGCCTTCTGGAGCGGGCGGCCCTTACCGCAGCGACCTTGGCCGCCATCTGGAACCCCAACACGGCCAAGTAATTGCCAGCCCCTCCGGTTTGACAATCTTGGGCATCTTCGGCATATCTGGGCGGTAAAGTTGAGTCGGATTCCTTTCATTTGTAACTGCTTTTTCGCTGGAGGTGTGATCATGGTTGGAAGAAAATGGCTTGTTGCCCTGGCTGTAGCCCTCAGTTTTGCCCTGTCCGCTCCCCAGGCCATGGCCAAGCAGGACATTCTGTTCGGCGGTGCGTCCATTACCGGAGTCTACTATCAGGTGGCCCTACAGATCAGTAATATCATGAACAAACACATGGGCGATGCCTACAACTACATCGGCCGGCCCACGGGCGGTTCGGTCTTTAACATCAACGCCCTTGACCGAGGGGCCTTCGACTTCGCCGTGGCTCAGTCCGACCGCAATTGGCAGGGGTACAACGGCGCCGCCGACTGGGAAGGCAAGCCTGTCGCCGGCCTTCGCAGCGTCTTCAGCATGCACCCCGAGACGGTTCTCTTGGTCACCCGTCAAGACGCCGGAATCAAAAACGTCCCCGATCTGAAGGGAAAGCGGGTCAACATCGGCAACCCCGGCTCCGGCCAGAGGGGCAACGCCGAGGACGTCCTGCGCATCTACGGCCTTGACTTCAACAAGGATTTTAGCGCCGAGGCCCTGCAGCAGGCCGAGGCATCTAGGGCCCTGGTTGACCAGAAGATCGACGCCTTCTTCTTCACCGTCGGCAATCCCAGCGCGGCCATTGAGGAACCGGCCCAATCCATCGAACTCGGCATCGTGCCCATCAACTCTGACGCCATTAAGAAATTCGTTGCCGACCACCCCTACTACATCATGACCAAGATTCCCGCCGGTGTGTACAAGGGTGTCGACAAGGACGTCGAGACCTACGCCGTCACTGCCACGGTTGTCACCAACGAGTCCGTGCCCGAGCAGGTGGTCTACGACATGGCCAAGACCGTGTTCGAAAACCTGGCCGAGCTTCAGGCCTCCCACGCCGCCTTCAAGCATCTGAACCCCAAGGAGATGCTCGGCGGTCTTTCCGCTCCGCTCCATCCCGGGGCCGTGAAGTACTACAAGGAAAAGGGCTGGATGTAATCGCCAGCCGTCAAGACAAAGGGGCCCATGGGCCCCTTTGTCTTTTCAAGGGAACACGTACTTTTTCCTCACCACTTCGCCGGATACGAGGATGTTCTTATGACCGATCTGGAAACCAGCACCCGAAAAGATACCACTTCTGACTCGAATGCCGACGGCAGTCTGCGCAAGGCCGCCGAAGACATGGTGGCCATGGTCGAGGCCGGGGCCAGAGAGCCCAAAAACCGGTTCGCGGCCGGCTTCATCACGCTTCTATGCCTAAGCTGGTCTGGATTTCAGCTGTATCTGGCCTATCAACCGATGAACTCGCACATCGCCAGGGCTTGGCATCTGGGCTTTGCCATCTGCCTGGCTTTTCTGGCCTACCCGGCCTTCAAACAGATGAGCCCGCCCATGTGGGTAACCTGGACCCAGAAGGTTCTCCCGAATTTCGCCCGCCGCTCCATCAGGACATACATTCCCATCTACGACATCATCTTCGCCGTCCTGGCCACAGCCGGAGCCCTGTACATCTGGTGGGATTACAACGAACTCATCTACCGCCAGGGACTACCCAACCAGACCGACATCTGGATGGGCATCATCCTGATCGTGCTTCTGCTTGAGGCTGCCCGCCGCTCCCTTGGTCCGGCCCTGGCCATCCTGGCCCTTGTCTTCCTGGTCTACACCGTGGCCGGACCGTACTTGCCCGAAGTGCTCCGGCATCGCGGTGTACCGCTGGATTTCATCATCAGCGACATGTACCTGACCACCACCGGCATCTTCGGCGTGCCCCTGGGCGTGTCAACGGACTTTGTCTTTCTTTTTGTCCTCTTCGGGGCCCTGCTGGACCGGGCTGGAGGAGGAAAATACTTCATCGACGTGGCATTCTCGGCCCTGGGCACCTTCCGAGGCGGCCCGGCCAAGGCCGCGGTCATGGCCTCGGGCCTGACCGGCCTGGTCTCGGGTTCCTCTATCGCCAACACCGTCACCACCGGGACCTTCACAATCCCCTTGATGAAGAAAGTCGGATTCCCGGCCTACAAGGCCGCAGCCGTGGAGGTCGCAGCCTCCACCAATGGCCAGCTCATGCCGCCCATCATGGGAGCGGCGGCCTTCATCATGGCCGAGATCATCGGCATTCCCTACCTGGACGTTGTCCGGGCAGCTATCATCCCCGCCCTGATTTCCTACCTGGCCCTCTTCTATGTCGTCCACATCGAATCTCTGAAATTGGGCATCAAGGCCATCCCCCGGGAGCAACTCCCTCCTTTCTGGAAAACATTCCTGCACGGGACCCATTTCATCATCCCCCTGGCCGTGCTCATCTACTACCTGGTCATCCTGCGACGTTCCCCGGTCACCTCGGCCCTTCTGGCCGTGGAAAGCCTGACCGTCATCATGCTCATCCAGCGGCCGGTAATCGCCTTTCTGGCCCTCGGAGCCCATCGCCGGGCCGGGACCCTCGACCCGAACGTCAATGTCAAGGCCTTCATCGCCAAGGCCGCCTGGGAAGGTGTCAAGGACATCTGGAACGGAATGATCATGGGCGCGAGGAACATGATCTCCGTGGGCGTGGCCACGGCCACGGCCGGCATCATCGTCGGCGTGGTGACCATCACCGGACTGGTTGGCCGATTCATCACCCTGATCGACACCATCTCCATGGGCAATGTGGTCCTCATGCTCATCTTCACGGCCATGACCAGCCTGATCCTGGGCATGGGCATGCCGACCACGGCCAACTACATCATCATGGCCACCCTCACGGCCCCGGTCATCGTCCAGTTGGGGACCGACGCCGGGCTCATCTTCCCGATCATCGCCGCCCACCTCTTCGTATTCTATTTCGGCATCCTGGCCGACGACACTCCACCCGTGGGCTTGGCGGCCTACGCCGGGGCGGCCATCGCCAGATCGGATCCCATCAAGACCGGGTTGCAGGGATTCTCATACGACCTGCGTACGGCCATCCTGCCTTTCATCTTTCTGTTCAACACCGACCTTTTGATGATCTCCGGAGTGACCGAGACCGGAGGCATCATCTGGGTGGACGACTACGTCCACATCGCCTGGATCTTCTTCTCGGGCCTCATCGCCATGTTCGCCTTTGCCTCGGCCGTCCAAGGCTGGCTGGTCACGGGATGCAACTGGCTCGAGCGCCTCTTTCTTCTGGCCGTCTGCGCGACCTCCTTCCGCCCTGGCGTATTTGCCGAATATCTCCCCCTTGACCGGCTCGGCATGCAGATTTTCGGAGTGGCCATGTTCTTCGCCCTTTACGCCTGGCAGAAGGTCCGGGCCAAAAGGCAGAAGGAACTCGTCCAGAAGTACTTCAAACCGAAACAAAGACCATGAGGTAAACCATGTACAAGCGCATCCTCGTTCCCATCGACCTGCAGGAACCCGATGATCGGGCCAGATGCATCGGACTGGACAGAGCCCTTGAACTCTGCCGCCTCTACAAGGCCCAGCTCTATGTCCTGACGGTTGTCCCCGACATGGGCATGCCCATCGTGGCCAACTACTTTCCCTCCGACACCGGAGACAAGATTGTCGCCGACGCCGAAACCATGCTCCACGAGATGATCGGGGTCTACATTCCTGATGACATCGACGTGAACTACCTGGTCGCCCAGGGCTCAGTCTATCGCCGCATTCTGCGCATGGCGGAAAAAATATCTGCTGACCTGATCATCATGCCCGCCCATCGCCTGAAGCTCCAGGATTATCTCCTGGGCACGAATACGGCCAAGGTCGTTCGCCACGCCCAATGTTCGGTGCTGGTGGTCCGCTACGAGGCCGAAGAATCCTGCATGATCATCTGCCCGGGCGGCAAAGGTGGTGCTGTGTCCTGATCAGGACGAGCGACAGAAAGGAAAGGGGCGGACCGGCCTTGACCGGCCCGCCGAAGGTCAGGCCGGAGAGACCGGCCCGATCAGAGATTTATACCAGACGTTCATGCTCTCCAGACTCCCCCCGATCTGGGTGTTGTTGAGCAACGTCCCGCCATGTTCGTAACCGGCCCGGGCGAAAACGATGTTCATCCCCGGGCTCTGGGCCCGGGCGATGGTGTAGGCCGTAAGGACTTCCTCTTCCCTCGCATCCATCTCCATCCGAGTCAGCAGAGCCCCTGCCGCGCCTTTTCCGCGCCATTTCGGCCTGGTCGCGAAATCTGTCATTTCGGCGCATCTCCACGACCTGTCCAGCTCCGCCGAGGCCGCGGCCGCCAGTCTGCCCCTGTCATCATGGATGCCGAAGAAAATCACGTCCGACCCCATGGCCTTTGCCAGCCAGTCCGGGTCAAAGATGGGGAACGGATAGGAATCGAAAACCGAGGCGTACAAGTTGGCCAGGGATTCGCAATCCGTGGGCCCCAACTTGACCACCCGGCCGGGTGACGGCTTGCCTGCCTTTTGAACCAAAACGTTCTCAGTCAATTCCAGGATCTTCTCGATCTGCCTGCCGTTTTCCGTCTCAGCCCTGCCCTTTTCCCTGTACTTGCTCATGAAGCATCCATTGGACCGTCCCCGGAACATCCCAGGCACAAAAGCCTCGCGAGTGAATCCCTGGGCCTCGAATTCTACTGCGGCATGGCCGGGAACCCGGGCGAACAATTTGGTGTACCCGTGCCTGCGGCCAAGGGCCTCTATCCGGTCGATGATCCCGGGCATATCGTTCCGGTCGAGCTTCATGAGATAGACCCTATCGTTGACCGGTCCATGCTGGACCACGGAATTTCCGAATCGCTCGATGGTATCAGGCCGCATCGTTCCGCCGCTCCATCCGCTCGGTGTTCTCCGGGGTCAAGCTGGTGGTATCGTCCCAATCGGACAGGAGTTTCTCGATCCCGATGGCCTGCTCCTCCGCGTCGGCTTCCATAAGCTGCAGATTGCAGTCGTTGCAGTTGCGGTCGCAAAAGTTGGCCTCGTAGGCATCGGGTTCATTGTAGGCCGTGATGACGCCCTCGTAGTTTCGCAGCACCACCTTGTTCGTCCCCCACGACAGGATGTAGTTGGGCATGACCGGAATCTTGCCTCCACCGCCCGGTGCGTCAACCACATAGGTGGGCACGGAAAATCCGCTGGTATGTCCGCGAAGGCTTTCCATGATCTCCATTCCCTTGCTGATGGGGGTCCTGAAATGGGTCAGGCCCTCAGAAAGATCACATTGATAGAGATAATAGGGTCGGACCCGGCTCCGAACCAGTTTGTGGTTCAGGGTCTTCATCAGTCTGGGGCAATCGTTGACCCCGGCCAGGAGCACGCTCTGATTGCCCAGGGGAATGCCGGCGTCGGCCAGTTTGGCCAGAGCGCGCCTCGAAGAGTCCGTCAGTTCGCGAGGATGGTTGAAATGGGTGTTGATCCACAATGGATGGTGCTTTTTGAGAATATCCACCAGATCGTCGGTGATGCGGTAGGGCAGGACCACAGGCATTCGGGTCCCGATGCGGACGACCTCCACGTGCTCGATGGCCCGAACCTCGGCCAGAAGCCAGTCCAGTATCTCGTCGGACAACATGAGTGGATCGCCCCCTGACAAAAGAACGTCACGGACCTGTGGGGTCTGTCTGATGTATTCCAGTCCCTGCTTCAAATCGGACCTGGATGGGGTCGAGTCCATGTCCCCGACCTTGCGCTTTCTCGTGCAATGCCGGCAATACATGGAGCAGGTGTTGCTGACGTGGAAAAGGACCCGGTCCGGATATCGATGGGTCAGGCCCGGAACCGGGCTGTCGGTATCCTCGTGCAGCGGATCGGTCATGTCGTTCCGGCCGATCTTCAATTCCTCCGGACTGGGGAATGATTGCCGGAAAATCGGGTCCTGTTCGTAGCTGTCGACGTCGATGAGCGAGGCATAGTACGGGGTCACCGACATGGGAAACTTGTCCGTCGTCCGCGAGGCAAGAGCCTTGGTCCGCTCGGAGAAATCGATTCCCAGAACCTTCTCAAAAGCGTCCAAGCTCTTGATGGCATGCCGGATATGCCATTTCCAGTTCGTCCAATCCGAGGGTGAAGTCCGAGGTCCTCCGTCACCCTCTGTTCTTTGCCTGTGTCTGACATATTGATTCAAACCGCCTCCTTGTTCGGGGTTGCTCACGCCTTCGTGCCTACCGGACTCAGAGTCTGGCCGTTGTATCGGAAGGCTGGCGGACCGAATCCCCTTCGGTCCGTCCTCAATCGCCATTCTTGTGATGCCTTGGGATGGTAAGCGGCTGAAGAAATTGGAGGCAAGGGGAAATTGCGGGTATTTTTCGGGTATTTCACCCTACCCGCCTTCGACCATTTTTAAAAGGGAACGGAGATTGGCTCGGCCTATGCCTTGACCGAAAACTTCTCCATGAACAGCTTCTCTGCTTCTGAGGTCCCGATCAAGACCATCTCGTCGTCGTGTTCGAGGACCATGGCCGGATTCGGGTTGACGGTCACCACGTCTTGGCGTTTCACGGCCACGACGCTACACCCGGTTTCCTCCCTGATCTTGACCTCCATCAGGGACTTGTTCTCCAGGCCGGTGTTCAAGGGAGCCCGGAAGATGTTCAGTCCCTCCGAAAGCATGAGCATCTTCTGGGGCTGCAGAAGATTGGTGATGGTCGCCGTCACCAGGGAACTGTAGGACATGACCAAGTTTGCTCCGGCCCGGTGCAAAGTGTTGATGTTCCGATCCAGACTGGCCCGGCTGATGATCTGGACGTCCGGCCTGAGCCGCCGGCAATAGATGGTCAGGTAGATGTTCAAGTTGTCGTCGTGGGTGGTGATGATGATGGACGGCGTTTCCCGTATCCCGGCCTTGACCAGAACGTCTAGATCGCCCGCATTGCCCTGGATGATGTTGGAGTCCTGCGCGGCGATGACCGGCTTCTTCTCCACCACCCGATAGTCGATGTCCCGCTCCCGCAGGGACTCGGCCACGGCCCTGCCCACCCGGCCTCCGCCCAGGACCAGGACCGGACCGTCATTGGGCGTGGCGTCGACATTGACCGCGACGGATCGGTCGAACCGGGCGAGCTGTTCCTCAGTCCCGGCCATGACCAGAACCGTGGCCTCCCCCATGAGCGTGTCCGGAGTCGGCGGCAAAAACTTTCCCTCTTCCCAGGTTCCGACGACCGTGACCCCGGTCTTTTCCCGCAGATGGCTCTGCGCCAGGGTCAGGCCATGAAGCCAGGTCCGCATAACCGGGGCCTCGGCAATGACCAGCTCATCGAACCGCCCGATGACGTTGGCCTTCATGTCCACACCCAGAACCCGCCGGGCCAGGGACCGCCCGAGCATCTTGGTGAACTGGAAGACGTGGGTGCTGCCGGCCAGCTTCAGAATGTCCAGGGACTCGTCGGCGTCGGCGTTGCTTACCGTGGTCACGACGTCGCTGATCTCCCTGATGGTATAGACGATGTTCGTGCTGAAAATGTCCTCGTTCAAAACCACGACCATGGCCGCCCGGTCCACTCGCAATCGCTTGTAGGTCTCGGGGTCGTCCAGTTCCCCCATCACGACCCGGAAGCCCTGGTCGTGCTGATCCAGGGCGACCTGCAATTCCGGCGTGACCAGCACATGCTTGATGCCGTACTGTTTCAGCTTATCAATCAGATTGATGGTCACGGCATCGAAATGGGTGAAGATCACATGCCCGGAGATCTCTTCCGGCAATATTCTGGGAATCCGGGCCTTGTTCTGTTCCTCCAGCCACGGGGCGTAGAAAAATTGAATAAAGGTGAAGGGGAGCATGATAAGCAGGAAAACGACTCCGCTCAATAAAACGACGATCGAAAAAATTTTTCCCAGGTCGCTCGTAAAAGTGATGTCCCCGAAGCCCAAGGTCGACATGGTCGTCAGGGTCCAATAAAAACCGGTGATCCATGAATAGTTCCGGCCTTCGTAGACCATGATCAGATGAAAAAGGACGCTGTAGGCGACAAAGAGGGAAAGCAGCACCCAGAGAAAACGAACCAGGAGCCGGATGTTGGTCCTTGTCTTGCCAAGCCTGAGCAGCAGGGAGAGCTGGGTGGCCATGGTCTTCATCGACTCGATCCTCCTGAAACGATTGTCCCGCAAAGAAATCACCCGGACCAGGTCATGCCCCGGATCGGTCAAGACCGGGGCGGCCCGCGACGTCAAGGCTTCGGGTTTTCCATGCCCGGGTCGACCTGTCAACGGCCCTGTCAATGAAGATGCCCGGAGCCACCATAGCCTTGACTCCCCTTCCCCGTGATGTCAGAAATACAGGAGAAACACGATTCGAACACCCTTGATTCTCGGACGATCGACCATGCCCTCACGACGCATTCTCAAAGTCGGATGCCCTCTGCTCGCCACATTACTGGCTCTGGCCATGATTCCAGTTGCCTTCTGGTCATGCGGCCAGGATCGTCCCGTCCGTATCGGCTTTGCCGGTTCGCTGTCGGGACGGTTTTCAGACTTGGCCACCGAGGGGCTAAACGGGCTGCAACTGGCCGTGGACGAGCAGAACCAGGTCGGCGGAATCCAAGGGCGGAGGGTGGAAGTACTGGTCAGGGACATCGGCTACGACTCGAGCCTGGCCGCTGAGGCTTTCATCCAGCTGGTCGACGAAGGAGTTGTAGCAGTGGTCGGACCCATGACCAGCGCCATGGCCCCGGCCATGATCGCTGAGGCCGATCAGCTGCGCGTTCCGATTCTTTCGCCCACGGTCAGTTCCAATGCCCTGGCCGGCAAAGACGATTGGTTTCTCCGGGTCATGAGCCCGAGCAAGGCCGAAAGCGTCAGACTAGCCGGGTACGCCGCCAAGGAACTGAATCTTCGTCGCCTCATGGCGGTGGTCGATGTCTCCAACGCCAACTACTCCCTGGAATACGTCGACAACTTCCGGGCCGCATTTTTGGAAACAGGCGGCCTCGAGGTCCTGGAGCAACGGTTCGACACCCGGACAAAGCCAGAATTCCGAACTTTGGCGTCCACAGTGGTCCATGCCAGGCCCGAGGCCGTGCTCCTGGTCACCGGGGCCCTGGACGGAGCCATGATCTGCCAGCACCTCCGTCTCGGGGGTATGAACGGACACTTGCTTTCCTCGGGATGGGCCATGACCGCCGATTTCGTTGCCCAGGCCGGCCAGAGCGGCGAGGGAACCCTGTTCTGCCACCCCTTCAAGCCCATGACCGGAGCCCACCACAAGTTTCTCGACCGATTCCGCCAGCGGTTCGGGCACGACCCTGGCTTTGCCGGGGCCATGGCCTACGAATCCGGCTTGACGATCCTTCAAGCCATGAAGCAAACTCTCGAACCGAAGCGGATCAAGGATATCCTGCTCCAGGACCGTGAATATGCTGGTGTTCAGGGATCCTTCAGATTCGACAGGTACGGAGATGCCCAGCGGGCCATGTTCCTGATTGAAGTCCGCGACGGAATCCTGCGCGGTCTGGAGGGGTAAACCCATGCCAGATCTCCGCCTGTCCCGGCTTCTCGTTCTGGCATCCGCCACAATCGGTCTGGCCCCTCTTTTGCTGACCGGACTCATCGTCTCCGGCCTCGTAGAGCGGGAGATGGACGTCCAGACCCGCTCGGCCCAGATCGTGTTCGCCCAGGCCGTGTCCAAGGAGGTTGAACTCTTTCTGGCCGAACCGGCCCGGCTTCTCTCCAGCGTGGCCCTGGCCATGGACGGCCCCAAGGCAGTTATTTCCCAAGACCGAATCGACGAATATCTGGCCCTGACCCTGGCCCATTATCCCTATTTTTTGCGAATACTGGCCCTCGACCACCGCGGGAGGGTCGCCAGGGTCACCCCATACGACCCTGACCTCATCGGCCTCGACCTGAGCCGACAGGCCTTCTTTCATCCTCCGGCGATCGACCTCCAGCGTTGGTGGTCGCCGCCCTTTATCTCCTCGGATACCGGGGAGCCGACCCTGGCTCTGAGCGTCAGGACCGGGTTCGGGCTTCTTGTCGGTTACATCGACCTGTCCTTTCTGGCCCGGATGACATCCTCGTTCACCATCGGAAAATCCGGGTACGTGATCCTGACCGATCAGAACGGGGTGGTCCTGGCCCACCCGGACCGGGCTTTAGCACTGCAGCGCTACAATATCTCCCATCTGGCCCCGGTGGCCATGTCCCTGGCCGGAAGGCCCGGTTCGGGGCGCTACCAGTACCGGGGCCAGGACAAGATCGGCACCTCGGCCGCAGTCCCCCTGTCGGGCTGGACAGTCTTGGTCACCCAACCGGCATCAGAGATCGAGACCGTCCAGACCAACGTGACCCGCATCTTCTGGACCATGGCCGCCCTGGTGTCCATCCTGGTCTTCATCCTGTCCCTGCTCTTTTCCCGACGGGTGTCCCGGGCCCTGGATCGACTCGTCCAAGGAACCGAAAGCATCGCCAGAGGCGACTACGGAACAGGCCTCCCGGACCAGCCGTATAGGGAATTTAAACGTCTGGCCGAGTCCATCGAGGCCATGGCCCGCGCCGTTCAGGACCGGGAGGCCGCGGTCAAATCCGGGGAGCGGAACTTGGCCATTACCCTGCAATCCATTGGAGAGGGAGTCGTGTCCGTGGACGGGGACGGTCGAATCCAGCGGATGAACCCTTCGGCCGAAGCCCTCCTGGGTCTCTCGGCCAAAGAAGCCGTTGGCACCGACCCGACGAATCTGCTGCGACTCAAGGACGGCGAATCCAGGCCGATAACCTGTATCTGGGCCCAAGGAACCATTCAGGATTCGTCCGACCCGGTCCGGTCGGGGGATCTCCTCTTCCTGGAAAACGTAAAGGAAAATACGATCCCGGTGGCCGTCAGTGGCGCCCCCGTTGTCGATAACGGCCATAAACTGGGAGCGGTTTGGGTCCTCCGGGACATGACCGACCGCCACCGCATTGAGGAGCAGCTCCGTCATTCCCAAAAAATGGAGACCATCGGCCGCTTGGCAGGCGGCGTGGCCCACGACTTCAACAACATGGTTGCCGGGATCATGAACGCAGCCGAGGCCCTGGACATGAAGCTCGGAGACCGGACCGACCTGTCCAAGTACGTGCGCATCATTGCCGAGGCAGCCGAACGGGCCGCCGACCTGACCCGCAAGCTTTTGGACTTCTCCCGCAAGGGCAAGGCCCTGTCTACGCCCATGGATGTCCATGAGAGCGTCCGCCTCGTGTCCGACATCCTGGCCCGAAGCGTCGATCCGGGCATCCGCATCGGCCTCGACCTCAAAGCCACGGCGTCCTGCGTCGTCGGGGATCCAACGCAACTCCAGAACGCCCTCCTCAACCTGGCCTTGAACGCCCGCGACGCCATGCCCGAAGGCGGCCAACTGACCATCGCCACGGAAAATATGGATCTGGACGAGAAAACCTGTCGAAGCATGCCCTTCCCCCCGAGCCCGGGTCGCTTCATTCGCATTGACGTCCGGGACACCGGGGTCGGAATCGAGCCAGGAGATTTGGAGCGGATCTTCGAGCCCTTCTTTAGTACCAAACCCGTGGGCCAGGGCACCGGTCTCGGCCTGCCCTCGGTCTACGGCATGGCCCGTGACCATGGCGGAGCCATCACCGTCCAAAGTCGCCCCGGATCTGGAAGCGAATTTTCACTCTATCTCCCGGTATCCGAGGCCCTTGTCGGCCGAAGGCCCGGCAGCGGCGGCCAGATAGCCAGGGGCTCCCGTTCAGGGCTGATCTTGGTTGTTGACGACGAGCGCATGATAAGGGAAATCGTCACCGACATTCTGGAGGATCTCGGCTTCAAGGTCGTTTCGGCCGAGAACGGTCGAAAGGCCGTGGAAATCTACCATCGCCGCTGGCGGGAAATCACGCTGGTGCTCATGGATCTGGTCATGCCGGACATGAACGGCCGGGAGGCCTTCGAGGCCATGCAGAGCATATGCCCCGAGGCCAAAATCGTCTTCGCCTCGGGATTCAGCCACGGGGTCGGCAGAAAGGAACTTGAGGACAGGGGCGCGGCCGGATTCCTGTCCAAGCCCTATAAGGTTGCCGACCTAGTTCGCATGCTCGACGATCTCGGGGTCGGCCAAGACTGATTTGGCCAGTCAAAGAGGAATCCATGCCTATCTACGAATTCTACTGCCCCTCGTGTCATGTCGTGTTCAGCTTCTTCTCCCTTCGGATGGACACGGAGACCGTTCCGGCCTGCCCCCGTTGCCACCGGGAGCATCTCGTCCGCCAAGCCTCGGTCTTTTCTCTGGGGAAAAAACGGCCCGACGGCGATGAAGGGGATGGAGGCATGCCCGACATCGACGAATCCAGGCTGGAAAAGGCCATGCAGGGCCTGATGAACGACTCCGGGGCCTTGGACAGTGACGATCCGAGACAGGCCGCCCGCCTCATGCGTCGGCTCTTTCGTGACGTCGGGTTGGAGCCCGGGCCCGGCATTGACGAGGCCATGAGACGCATGGAGGCCGGGGAGGATCCGGAAAAAGTCGAGGCCGAACTCGGAGACGCCCTTGATGAAGACCCGTTCACCGCTGGGCTCTGGAAAAAGGCCTCGGGCCGGATCAGACCGCCCGAGCACGACGAGACTCTCTACGACCTGAAGGGATGATCCCCGATTCCTGAAGCCTTCCCCTTCCCCTGATCCCGTTTTCCGCGGGACTTCTTCATTCCGTACATCCTCCGGTCGGCGTCTGCCAGCATATCTTCGATGGCCAGTCCGGCCACGTGGGCCGTCACCCCGACCGAGGCCCCGACGCGGAGATCTGTCGGCCGCCCGGCCAGGGTCTGTAAATCGATTTCCTCGATGGCGCCGACGATTCGGCCGACAAAGGAGGACACCTGGTCAGCCCCGACATCGGTCAGCATGACGATGAACTCGTCCCCACCAAGACGGACAAAGATGTCATGCTTTCGGACGATGGCACGAATCCGATCCCCTACTTCGATCAGGACCCTGTCTCCCACGTCGTGCCCCAGGGTGTCGTTGACCTGCTTGAACCGATCCAGATCGATGAACAGCAGGCAGACTGGAAATCCCTTGCGCTCGGAAAAATCCAGAAGCCTTTGGGCGTGGAGGACGAGATAGTTACGATTGTGAGCCTTGGTCAAAGGGTCCACGGTGGACAGACGGACCAGTCGCTCGTGGTCCATGAGGGTGGTCAGGTTGCATGCCAGAAGATAGCAGTAATGTTCGAGAAAATCCGTGGCCTGGGCCGGAGTGAACCTTTCCGGATCCTTGGCAAACAGACCCAGGACCCCGAAAAGCATCGTCGGTCGATACTTGTCGAAAAGCAGCCTGACAAAGCAGGAACCCTCAGGGCTCCATTCTTCCGGGCGTGGAAGAACCGTGTCGACCTGTGGAAATCTTCGGGTCCGGACCGTCGGACCGATGAAAAAGGTCGCACCTTCGGTCACGTCGTTCAGATGGCTGGCGAACTCTACGAGGTGCTTCGATGCAGCCAGATAGATTCCCTCGGGACAGACGTCCCGGCAACTATCTTCGTCCAGGACGAGGCGGACCGCGTCCAGCCCCATGGACCTGACAATCTCCTCGACGAAACCGGGCAGTTCCTCCAGGGTCCTAATGGACTGGATTCGTCGGATGTCGGATTGAAGACGGTGGAAGATGTTCAGGGCCTGCAGAAAACGCTGCTCACCGCCCCGCTTGGCTTCGGCCAATCTCCTGGCCGATTCCGTCAATCGCTCCAGCTCCTCCAGAATTCTCGCGTGTTCCCGACGGAGGGCGTCAACGGCCGACCTGATCTGCCCCGCATCCTGAAAAGCCACGGCCCTGTCCAGGGCGGCAAGATGTTCTTCGAATTGATCCATGGGTTGCTTCACATATTTGTCCGAGAATCTATCCGGAGCCGCCTGGCCCGGCAAGTGCATATTTCCCCTTCGACCGACCCTCTCCGGATCGATTGGCTGAAAAATTGCATTAAATCTCCGCAGGAGGAGCCAGACCATGCAGGCAAGTATGTACAGCGGCCTTTTCGGGGCCATGACCCAGGAAGCACGCCTGGACGTGATCGCCAACAATTTGGCCAACGCCAACACCACCGGCTTCAAGAAGGACAATTTGGCCTTCAGGAACACGTTCCGGCTCTACGCCCACGACAGAATCGATCCCAACAGAGCGCTTCAGGACGACATCCCCTGGGTCAAGGATGAGCAATTGTCCATGACCCGAATCGGTCGCCACCACGTGGACTTTTCCCAGGGCGGACTCAGGAGGACGGACAACGAGCTCGATCTGGCCCTGAACGGTGAGGGATTCCTCAAAGTCCGTACCCCTGATGGGGATTTCTACACCCGTAGCGGCCAGTTCCAGCTGAACGCTGCCGGCCAGGTGGCGTCGGCCTCCGGAAATCTCCTTCTGGGACAGGCCGGGCCCATGACCCTCGAAGAAGGGAGCCGGGTCCAGATCGACAACTCCGGAGGCGTGTACGTCAACGGCGAACTGGTCGACACCCTTGATGTGGTCAGCTTCGAGGACCTCAGGGTCCTGGAAAAAATCGGGGACAACCTCTTCCGGGTCAGGCCCGAGGTCATGGCCCAGGAAATCCCGGCCGAGGGGACCATGATCGAACAGGGGGCACTGGAGAGTTCGAACGTCGAGGTGGTCCGGGAAATGGTCAACATGATCGAGACCCTGCGCATCTTCGAGGCCTGTCAAAAAAGCATGCAGGACAGTTTGCAGAACGACCAGAAGGTCATGACCGAGGTCGGCAAGACCAGATAGCTTGGCCCGCATGGGCCTGGAGGAGAACCGATAT
Source organism: Deltaproteobacteria bacterium (assembly GCA_009929795.1). Classification (NCBI taxonomy): domain Bacteria; kingdom Pseudomonadati; phylum Myxococcota; class Myxococcia; species Deltaproteobacteria bacterium. The sequence goes on from RZZR01000017.1 coordinate 21,553, forward strand.
GATACGATCCCTGTGGACGGGCGCTTCGGGAATGATCGCCCAACAATTGAGCATCGACGTTATCGCCAACAACCTGGCCAACGTGAACACGACCGGGTTCAAGAAAAGCCGAGCCGAGTTCGAAGACCTCATGTACCAGAACCTGAAAATCGCCGGAGTCCAGAACGTCAACGGTGACCGCCTGCCCACGGGCATCCAGATCGGCCTGGGCGTCCGGCCCACGGACGTGCACAAAATCTTTACCCAGGGCGACTTCAAACACACCGGCAACCCGCTGGACATCGTCATTCAAGGTGACGGGTTCTTTCTCCTCAACGTCAACGGTGAGGAAGCTTACACCAGGGCCGGGGCCTTCAAACCCGATGCCGACAACCGACTCGTCAACGCCAACGGATACCCTCTACAGCCCGAATTCACCATACCCAATGAGGCCACAAATTTTGTCGTAACTGAAGACGGTCGTATAAGCGCCTTGGACTCGGCCGGGAATGAGCTAGCCTCCGTGGACATCCAAATCTATACATTCATCAACCCTGCCGGATTGAAGGCCATGGGCCGCAACCTCTACCTGGCCGCCGAAGGGTCAGGAGACCCCATCGAAGGCACGCCGGGCACCGACAACTTCGGCACTCTGGCCCAGGGCTATCTGGAATCCTCCAATGTCGAACTGGTGGATGAGATGGTCAGCATGATCGTCGGCCAGAGGGCCTACGAGATCAACTCCAAGACCGTGACCACCTCGGACGAAATGCTCAAGATGGCCATGCAGCTCAAGAGGTAGGGTGAGAGGATGAGGTCGTCATTGGTCATCGGTCTGGCTTGCCGCATCTGGCTGTGCTTGGTTGTGGCCGTATCCTTCCATACCCAGGCCTGGGCCGGACTGCCTCCGGACAGGATCCATGTCCTCGATTCGGTCTGCGTTGATGCCGACGACATCAGCCTGAAAGATATCACCCGGGCCTCAGGACCCCACGCCGAGGCCTTGCGTGAGGCCTTCGGTGCCGAGATCGTAGCCACCTTCAGCGCCTCCGGCCCCGACCGGATGACTATCTCCGGGGCCACCCTCGCCAGTCGTCTTGAAGAGATTCTTGGAACCCGGGCCGTGGACTGCATCATACCAACGGTTACGACCGTCCAACGCGGCGGTCGAGTTCTGGACGCCACGGCCATCCAGGGCCTTATTGTCGATTTTTTGACAAAGCGGACTGCCGACCTGCCTGGTGAAATCAAGTTCCGAGAATTTCGGCTTCCCTCGCCGATCTTCTTGCCCGACACTCACTCCAGACTGGATGTCGAGGCCAGCCGGACCGATCCGGGCCGGGTGACCCTGACCCTGACTGCCGTCGACGGCCAGGGCAAAACGCTGCGCAAATACTCCGCCGGAGCTTTCATCGATCAGTGGGTGGCCGTGCCCTGCGCGGCCAGGCCCATGAACCGGCAGGACATCGTTGGCCCTCAGGCCGTGAGGTTCGAAACCAAGAATCTGGCCTTTATCCGTGGCAATCTCTGGGATGGTCTGGGCGGACCGTGGAGAATGACCAGGTCCGTCGGCATGGGCCAACCCATCCTAGCAGAGGCCATCGAGCCCGTGCCCGACGTCCGAAACGGCGACAGGGTCCAACTGGTGTTCGAGGGAAAAAACGTGACCCTGACCGTCCCGGCCAGGGCACTGGAGGACGGTCGAGTGGGTTCCAGCATCCCGGTCCTCAACTTGCAGAGCAATAGAGAGATCATCGCCAGAATTCGATCCCACGACCGGGTCGTGGTCCAGTGAATGTCTAAGGAGGAATCATGTCCAGAACGGCAATCGTCATCTCGCTTGCGGCCGTGTTGTTGGCCGGTGCGCTCTCAGGCTGCGCTCCGTCCAGAAAACGCTCGGTTCCCATGCCGGTCCTGACTGTTCCACCCGAACCGGAAGTGGATCAGGTCGTGAACCCCGGCTCCATGTTCCAGCCCGAGGGGGCCAGCTATCTCTTCGCCGACACCAGGGCCCGGAGGGTGGGCGACATCGTGGTCGTCAACATCGTCGAATCCACCACGGCCAAGAACAAGGCCACCACCAAGTCCAACAAGGATTCGAGCATCGACCTGGGCGTGGGGGCCTTCATGGGACGCCAGGACTTTCTCGGGGCCCCCATCGGGGCCGAATCCATGATCAAGGCCGGATCCAGCGGCAAGCTAAATAGCGACGGCGAAACCAAGCGGGAGAACTACATCACCTCCTCGGTAGCCGCCCGTATCGTTAGGGTCGTCAACAACGACCTGTATGAAATCGAAGGAGCCAGGGAGACTAGGGTCAACGACGAAACACAGATCATCGTCGCCCGGGGATTGATTCGGGCCCGGGACATCGCCCCGGACAACACCATCCCGTCCAACAAGATCGCCAACGCAAAGATTGAACTTTTCGGCGAAGGCGTTCTGGCCGACCGTCAGAAGCCCGGCTGGCTGACCCGCATCCTAGACAATGTCTGGCCGTTCTAGGCCTGGAGGATGACCATGACCCATCGTAGAATCCAATGCATCCCCCCCCGGGTCTGCGGTCTGGCCCTGCTGGCGGTCCTGATCCTGGCCGCGACAACGGCCGGAGCGGTCCGCCTCAAAGACGTTTCGTCCTTCAGCGGTGTCCGATCCAACCAACTGGTCGGCTACGGTCTTGTCGTCGGCCTCCCAGGGACCGGTGACAAGGGAGGATCCCGCTTCACCATCCAATCCCTGGCCAATATGCTTGAAAACATGGGGGTCCGCGTCGACGAGGCCCAGCTCAAGGTCAAGAATGCTGCCGCGGTCATGGTCACCGCCCGCATGCCCGTCTCAGCCGGACCGGGAAGCGGACTGGATGTGACCGTATCCTCCATCGGGGACGCGGCCAGTCTGGTTGGCGGTGTGCTCCTGCTCACTCCCCTCAAAGGCATCGACGGCAAGGTCTACGCCCTGGCCCAGGGCCCCATGCTCGTCGGAGGGTATTCGGCCGGAGGCGACGCGGCCACAGCCACCAAAAACATCACCACCGTGGCCAAGATCCCCGGCGGAGCCACCGTGGAACGGGCCGTACCCTTCCAGTTCAACACCCAGGACGTGGTGACCATTAACCTGTCCACCAGCGATTTTTCGACCACCAAACGGATTCTGGACCGGATCAACGACGCCATGGGCGGGGACTATGCCCGGGCCGAAAACGTTTCCACTGTCCAGGTCCGGGTCCCGGACCGTTTCCAGGGAAATCTGGTCCCCTTGGTGGCCTCCCTGGAAAATCTGGAAGTCAACCCTGACGCCCGGGCCCGGGTGGTCGTGGACGAGAACACCGGCACCGTGGTTCTGGGGGCCAACGTGACCATGTCCCGGGTGGCCGTGACGCACGGCAATCTCCACGTGGTCGTCAAGGAAACGCCCCAGGTCTCCCAGCCTGGACCATTCTCCGACGGAGAGACCGTGATCGTTCCTGAAACACAGCTCCAGGTCCGTGAGGAACGTAGGAATCTGGTCCTAGTCGAAGGGGCCACAATCCAGGAACTTGTCGACGGTCTGAACCGCATCGGAGCTTCGCCCAGGGACGTCATGTCCGTGCTCATGACTCTCAAGGCCGCCGGAGCCCTGCACGCCGAACTGGAAGTCATCTGAGTTCGTTCAATCATCGGAGGTACGACATGGACATGCAAGGAATGATAGACTCGACCATGATCAAGGCCGGAGAGGCCATGACCGGCCGACACGCCGACGGTCTCGACCGTCTCGCCGCCAAGAAAGGCCGGGCCGAGGAACCCGAACTCCGCCAGGCCTGCGAAGGTTTCGAGACCATGTTCGTGGCCAAACTCTGGGAAAAGATGCGCTCAACGGTCCAGAAGGAAGCCTCCATGCACGGCAAGCAGGAGGACAAGTACTTGGCATTGTTCGACCAGGGCTTTGCCGAACACATCGTTTCCGCTGGCGGAGTCGGACTTGGTCGGATGCTCTTCGAATCCCTCAGGGAACGGCTGGCCGAGGCCAGCACCCAAACCCGGCCTGCCGAGTCCTCCCCTGTCGGGCTCGGAAACGGATCTTCTTCCGGGGAAACCGTCCGCCACGAAGACCGCTCAGATGCCCATGCCCTGCTCAAGGCCAGCGAACTGGCTGACAGAATCGTGGCCCTTGAACTCGACAAAAGCTGACTCCGGCCATTCCAAGGTCTATCCGGCCCGACCTCGCCTCTGGCCAAGAACTTGCTAAGACTTGGATATGGCTTGCCGACAAAGGCAAACCGGAAATTTTTACCGCCAGGATGGAGTTGGTCATGAAGCTCATCGCCGCCGGTCTCGACCGCCAAAACAAGGCACTCTCTCTCCTCTCCCGCTTGCTGGACGAGGAATTCTTCCTGCTCCGGTCCTCCCGCCCCAGGGAAATCGCCGGGTTGCAGTTCTCCATTCAGGAACTCCTGCGCCAGTTGACGGCCGAGCGTGAAGGAACCAGGACCCGTCTACTCTCCATCCACCCCGAGGCCGAAACGGTCCGGGATCTTCTCCCCTCCCTGTCCGACAAGCTCCGGCATCTGTTTGAGACTCTCTTGGATCGAATCGACACCAACGAAAAGACGTGCGGATCTAAGGCCACTCGAAACAGCGACGTCGCCCTGGCCCTGGCCGAGCAGAGCCGATCCCTCCTGGCCTTTTTCCATTCGCAAGTCGCCCCCCGGAACCGGGGGGTTTACGCCTCCAGCGGCAGATGGAAGGAAGAGTGCGGCGGACCGTCCCTTTTCCACGGGAGGCTCTAGATGGCCGGCATCGACACCGTTCTGAACACCGGGAAGTGGGCCCTGTTCGCGGCCCAGTCCCAGATTTCGGTCACCGGCAACAACATTGCCAACGTAAACACCCCGGGATACCGGCGGCAGACCGTGATCCTGCAGGAAGGCATGAGCCTCGACGGTCGACCGGGCCAGATCGGCACCGGCGTGGTGGCCAAGGAGGTCATTCGCCATTTCGACGCCTTCATCGAAGCACAATACAACGACAAGGCCGCTGACCGGGAAAAGTGGGCCAAACTCAGGGACAGCCTTTCCAATGTGGAGATGCTCGTCAACGAGGCCAATGGCCAGGGTTTGAGCGAGGCCATGGAACTCTTCTGGCAAGACTGGCAGGATCTTGCCGCTAGGCCCGATGACGGAAACACCCGGGCGGCACTCCTTGGGCATGCCCAGAATCTCCTGGGCACCCTGTCCCTCATGGACGGCCAGATGGATACGCTCCGAGGCCAGATGAACGATTTCATCCGGCAGGATGTCGACGAAGTCAACGCCCTGCTCAAGGAAATCGCTGGCCTCAACAGTCAGATCTCCCTACACCTCGAAGAGGGCAAGAATAATCCCAACTCCCTTTACGATGAGCGCGATCAAAAGATCAGACTTTTGGCCGAAAAGATGGACGTGAAGACCATTGAGAAGGACATGGGCCAAGTCATGGTTCTGACCCGAGCCGGGCATACCCTGGTGGACGGCCCGGAATTTTTTTCCCTGTCCTTTGAGCAGGGCAAGACCCAGACCTACCTGACCGGAGCCTCATCCTTTTCTGGTTCCATTGAGTATGCCGGGGAGTCGGGCCATGAGATCACCGTCGAGGTGGTTGACCCAGGGGCCGTCGGGACTGCCACCTTCCGGGTTTCGGTGGACGGTGGAAGCTCATGGCTCAAGGACGAAGACGGCAATGACCTCCACTTCTCAGCCGAAGAGTACGCTGGCCGGGCCAGCATCCTGAACGGCCAGATCCAGATCTGGTTCGAGCCCGGGGGAGCTTTGGCCGCCGGAGATCGCTTCGAACTGATCCCCAAGAAGGCCCTGTATTGGCACCAAACCACTGCCTCAGCCGTGAACATCACCCCCCGCATCCTGGAAGACGGGACTGAAGACCCCCGCAGGCTGACGGGTGGTTCACTGGCCGGATTCTTTCAGTTCCGGGACACCTACGTCGGCCGATATCAGGAAAAACTCGACGAGTTCGCCCGCAGCCTGGCCTGGGAAGTGAACCGCATCCACTCCCAAGGCGCCGGCCAGACCGGATTTACGTCCGTCTCTGGCACCTATGGGGTCACCAACAGCACCCTTCCACTGGACAGCGCCAATGCCGGTCTCCTGTTCGGAGATCGTCTCCAGGCCGGCAATCTCAATATCTTCGTCTATGATGCCAATGGAAATCTGGTCTCTCCCGACGCCGGCATCGACTTCGTAGTCGGAGGAGGGAATTTCGATCCAACGAGCATGAGTCTCGACGACGCGGCCTCGGCCGTAAGCGCCAGGGATCACCTGACAGCAAGCATCAGCGGGGGCAAGCTGCTCATCGAAGCCGAATCGGGGTATTCCTTTGTCTTCGGCACGGACAGCACCGGGCTTCTGGCCGCCTTGGGCTTGAACACCTTCTTTTCCGGGGGCAACGCCGGAGATCTGGCCCTCAACCCCATGGTCCAGGGCAGCATCGCCCACATCAACTCCGGCCATGTCAACGGGGCCGGTGAATTCAATCCCGGGGACAACACCACGGCCCGGGCCATCGCCGAACTCCAGCACAAGAACGTCAGCATCAACACGATCTACGAGGGTACCACCAGCCAGACCCTCCAGCAGTACTACAATTCCCTGGTTGGCAACATTGGGGCCGACACAAGCATGGCCAAGTACAACTTCCAGTACCAGTCGGCTCTGGCCCAGGACCTCAACTCCCGACAGGAGGAGATATCCGGCGTCAACCTGGACGAGGAGATGAGCAACCTCATCCGCTTCCAGCATTCGTACACGGCCGCGGCCAAGCTCATCACCACGGCCGACCAGATGTTCAAGACATTACTTGGCCTCAAGAACTGAGCGAGGATCCCATGTTCAGAGTATCTCACCGAGACATCTACACCAATCTCGTCGGCAACCTGAATCAGGCCACCTCCCGGCTTATGGAGCTCAACATTCAGGCGGCCAGCCAGAAAAAGGTCAACAAACCCTCGGACGATCCCGTGGGTATGGCCAGGATTCTGGACTACCGGAACTCGATCGCCTCCCTACAGCAGTACCAGACCAACATCGACACGGCCAAGGGCTGGCTCGGTCTGGCCGACCAAACCCTCATGCAGGTCAACACCGTGGTCACCAGGGCACGAACCCTGGCCGAACAAGGTGCCACCGGAACCATGACCCAAGAAAATCGGGAGGCCATCGCCTTCGAGGTCCGTCAGCTTTTCGACCAGCTCGTCACTCTGTCCAATGCCGAGTACGAAGGCCAAAGCATCTTCGCCGGCCACAAGACCAAGGACAATGCCTTTGAAAAGACCCTGGCCCTGGATGTGCGTAACACGAATTGGGAGCTGGCCGATGACGAGTTTTTTGGCATTGGCGGCAACACGGATCGGACTATTGCCGTTCAATTCCTTGATGACGGGCAGGTGACGGGCGGGGTCGTGCAAGGCGCACTGACTGATCCTCCTCTGAACTACAGGTATTCATCGGATGGCGGCTTGACGTGGGCAAACGGAAGCATTGAACGCGGTGCTTCGACCTTGGACTTGGGCGGGGTGACCGTGGAGCTGGCCGGCAACGCGACCATCGACGGATCAGGAACCGACAACACCAAGATGAACGAAGGCACTTGGCTCGTGGTCAGGCCTTCGGCCGAATACAAAGGCGATGATGAGGACGAAATCACTGTTGACCGTTTCCTGGGCTCCGGCAGCACTGTGGCCGATTCCTCGGCCCAAGGGTCGTTCCCCAAGGACGTCTTGGTCCGCATCGACAATGCCTGGACCAGCGCCGCCGGCGGCACCCTAGAGTACGCCTACAGTCTCGACGGCGGCAACACCTGGACCTCGGGGCAAACCACCGAAACCACGGCACCCGCCACAGAGGCAACACTCCTGGTCTCCGGCGGCAAGCTGACCCTTGACGCCACGGGCCTGAACCCGGGAGACCAGTTCGGAATCCGGCCCAACAGGGCCAGGATGAACGTTGAGATCGGGCCTGGACAGACCATCCAGATTAACTCCATTGGCAAAGACATCTTTGGCGGTATCTATCAAAGTCAGGCCGTTTCCTTTTCCACGGCCGACGCGAACCTCTTCGAAACTCTGGGCAAGCTTGTGGCCGCCTTCGAGACTAACGACCAGGCTGGCATCCAGTCCGGACTGGCCGGGCTCAAATCCGCACAGCAGCACGTCAACACCCAGCTGGCCAGCGTTGGCGCTCGGGAGAACCGCCTGGACATCGCTGACACGGTTCTCAGTGGTCTGGAACTCAATCAGGAGGAACGCCTGAGCAAGATCGAGGACGTGGATCTGGCCGAGTTAATGACCAAACTTGCAAATCAGCAGATGACCTATGAGGCCGTGCTCAGGTCGTCGTCCATGATCATGAAGATGAGCATGGTTAACTACGTCTAGGCCCGACGGGAACGAGGACGCCGAACATGCTCATTCTGACCAGGCGACCCGGTGAGAGCATATATCTCGGGGAAACCATCAAGGTCACGGTGTTGGGCTGCAAAGGAAACCAGGTCCAGCTTGGCCTGGACGTGCCCGAGGAACTCCCGGTCTACCGGGAGGAAATCTATCTCAAGGTCCAGAAACAGAACCGACTGGCCATGGCCAGCCGGGAGGAAGATCTGATCAAGGTGACTTCGATATGGAAAAGCGACGATTCAGGGAAATCTCGACTCGAATAGGGCGACAGAGAGTCTTTCTCGACAAGTGCCTCTATTTCCCGCGAGGGCTGATCGGTTTCGAAAAGGCCAGGGACTTCGTCCTGCTCCAAGTCCGGGAAGGCTCCCCGTTCCTCCTCCTTCAATGCACCGAGGACCCAAGTCTGGGCCTTCTGGTCACCGACCCGTATGTTTTTCTGGAAGATTGGAGGATTGAAGTCGGAACGGCCGAACAAAAGGTTCTCAGAGTCGGCGGCCTACGGGAATTGGCCGTACTGGTCACCGTGACGATCCCCGAGGGCAATCCGGAAAAAACAGCTCTGAATCTGACCGGCCCCGTGGTCATCAACAGCCGACTGCGCATCGGCCTTCAAATCCCTCAGACCAACGGGAAGGCCCGAAGCAACATCCTCATCAGCGATCTAAGGCCGAGGGCTGCAGACCCGCAGCCAGGTCCAGCTCTTCTTGCAGGAGTTTGACGGCCGTGCGGCGGCTGTCGGGGCTGTAGGTTCCCGACTGGACCTGGGTCTTGAGTTCCTGAACCCGCTCGGTCCTGACCCCCGGGTCGTCCATGGCCGAGTGCATGGCCAAAGCCCGAAGTCGGCCTTCGCTGGACAGGGAAACATGATCCGAAGACTGGGTCCCAGACTGTTCCTCCCGTCGACGCTCGGAGATTTTCGGCGACCGGTCCTCGACCCGCTTGCCGTCAAAAACACCTGCCTGGTTCAGGTAGTTCTGTATTTTCATGGTCTGCTCTCCATTGCTCCTCAGATCATGGTCTCATCGACCTTTTCCCGGGTTATGCCCCACAGGCGGGCCATAACCTTCTCCTTTCTCTCCGGCCCGGGATCCACGACCTGACCGTCCTTGTTCTCGAGGATCTGAAGACCCTCGCCTCCGGCATGGTAGGTAAATACGAATTCCGTTTCGAATTCCCTGTTCAAGGCGGCCCTGATGCTGTTGACCACTGCGTTGTCCGTGGACGAGCCCATAAGGTTTTCCACGATCTCGTTGGTCACCCGGGCCACCAGTTGGCTGCGCTTGGCTGCTTGCGAGATGCTCACGGTATCTCCTCCCTGGTCAGCCGGATTCAGGAGCTTCCTGATCCGGGCCAGACGGCGAGCGGCATCCACCTGTTGGTCGTATGTCCGCATGACGTTCTTGACGAGGAAGGGGCTGATGGTCACGTGTATTACACCTCTTAATGCCATCATCGGCCGCCCTTTGAAAAAACTTTAGGGCTCGAACCAAAAATTATCCAGAAAAAATCCTATCCGCGGCAATGGTCCCCGAGATGACCACGGCTTCGA